>CAIVYV010000069.1 GCA_903910215.1 uncultured Pseudomonadota bacterium | reverse complement strand
CGGCACACCGAGCGTACGTTCTAAAACGCCTTTGACCGCCTCACTCGGATAGTCGATGACTTCCTCACCGCGCCGCCGTCGCAGGTACGGATGCACCATGTCGCCCTGAATGGGGCCAGGGCGCACGATCGCCACTTCGATCACGAGATCGTAGAAACAACGTGGTCGCAATCGCGGCAACATGTTCATCTGCGCACGCGACTCGATTTGGAATACGCCCACCGAATCGGCTCGACAGAGCATGTCGTAAACTTCAGGATCTTCCGCCGGGATCTTCGAGAGCGTCAGTGGCTCACCGCCACGCTCGCAACGCCATGCCGAAATAAGATCGATCGCCCGACGGATCGCCGTCAACATCCCAAGCGCTAGCACATCCACCTTGAGCAGCCCGAGCGCATCGAGATCGTCCTTGTCCCACTGAATGACGGTGCGATCCGGCATGCTCGCGTTCTCGATCGGCACGAGCTCCTCGAGCGAGTCGCGCGCAATCACGAAGCCACCGACGTGCTGCGACAAATGACGCGGGAAGCCGAGCAGCTCTTCGGTCAACTCGAACAACAAACGCAAGCGATGACGATCGATATTGACTGCCTGTGCGGGCAGTTCCAAGCGCTCGATGTCGATGGATCGATCCCAACGACTCGCCGATTTGGCGAGGCTTTCGATCACGATCGGATCGAATCCGAGTGCTCGCCCGAGATCACGCAAAGTGCTGCGAGGTCGATAGCTGATGACCGTAGCTGCGAGTGCCGCGCGATGTCGGCCGTACTTCGAATAGAGATACTGGATGACCTCCTCACGCCGCTCGTGCTCGAAATCGACGTCGATATCCGGTGGCTCATTGCGCTCACGCGAGATGAATCGTTCGAACAATACCGACATACGCGAGGGGTCGACCTCCGTGATACCTAAGCAGTAACAGACGACGGAGTTGGCCGCCGAACCTCGTCCTTGGCA
The DNA here is from genome assembly GCA_903910215.1 of uncultured Pseudomonadota bacterium. GTDB lineage: Bacteria > Pseudomonadota > Gammaproteobacteria > Steroidobacterales > Steroidobacteraceae > UBA964. The sequence goes on along the minus strand of CAIVYV010000069.1, from coordinate 758 downwards.
GAGAATGCCGCGCTGTCTGGCAAAATCGACGATGTCGTATACGGTCAGAAAGTAAGGTTCGTAGCCGAGCTCGGCGATCAGTGCGAGCTCATGCTCGATGAGTTTCTGTACAGGCGCTGGCGTTTGATCCCAGCGCTTTGATGCGCCGCGCTCAACCAATGTGCGCAGCCAAGAAGCGGGCGTATACGACTCCGGGACGAGCTCGCGTGGATACTCATAACGCAGCTCATCGAGCGAAAAACGGCAGCGCTCGGCGATCGCGATGGTTTCTTGCAGAAGCTCCGGTGGGTAAAGCCGTGCCAGACGCGCTCGCTCGCGCAGATGCCGCTCGCCGCTCGGTAACAACGCAAGGCCTGCCGCATCGACGGTGGTACGTAGCCGAATGGCGGTGAGAGCATCGTGCAGGCGACGTCGCTCACGACGATGCATACAAGCACCACCGGCTGCCACCAATGGCAAGCCACTGCGTGCAGACAAGGCGGTAGCGGCCTGCAGATGTCTTCGCTCGGTGCCATCACGCAGTAACTCGACGGCAAGCCATACCGATCCTGCGTACTGGTTTTGCAGTCGAGTTGCGAAAGTATCGCTGCCCTCTTGTTGCAACTCGGACCACGTTGGCGCCCACAACAAAGAAACATGGGAGGGCTCAAGCCGTTCAAAAATATCGGCGCTGCTTAGGCGATATTCACCCTTCGGCGCCTGCCGTCGTGCACGCGTGATCAGTCGACACAAACTGCCATAACCCGATCGATCATTCG
>CAIVYV010000068.1 GCA_903910215.1 uncultured Pseudomonadota bacterium | reverse complement strand
CGGCCTTGCTGCTGCTGCGTCGATTGGCGCGGTGGGATTACCCAAAGCTGCTGCGCTTCGGCACCAAAGTGGGAACACTCGTCTATAGATTGCCTCTGCCGCAGAAAGCGGTGGTCGATCGAAATCTTCGCTGGTGTTTTCCCGGGTGGCCGCAGGAGCAGCGCGCGAGGGTCGCCAAGGAGCATTTCCGCGATTCTGGCATCACACTTTGCGAAACCGCGCTCGCTTGGTTCGCCGATCGGAATCGATTGTTGTCATTGGCGGAGTTCGAAGGACTCGAAGAGCTTGATCGCCATCACGCGACAGGGCGAGGAGTGATTCTTTTGGCTGCCCATTTCACCACGCTCGAAATTGGGGCGCGTCTGGCAACGGCGATCCGAGAAGTGCATGCCGTCTATAAGCCTTCAAAGAATTTGCTAATGACCGAATTCTTTCGACGGTATCGCGGTGCCGTCTCAGCCGGGATGATCGCAAGCGACGACATTCGCGGCATGGTGCGTGTGCTGAAGCGGGGCGGCGTCGTCTGGTATGCGCCGGATCAAGCCTTTCGCGGCAAAGGCGCTGAGGAAGTGCCTTTCTTTGGGCAGCCAGTCGCAACCAATACGGCCACATCGCGGCTGGCCGAACTGACCGGTGCAGTCGTTATGCCATATTTTGTCGAACGACTTCCGGGTAGCACTGGCTATCGGGTCCGTATCGGGCCAGCGCTTGCGAGCATCCCCTCAGGCGATAGCGTCGCCGATACTCGCTTGCATCACGAGTTGATCGAGGCCGAAATTCGTCGGTTACCATCGCAATATCTTTGGCTGCACAAGCGCTTTAAGCGCTTGTCGGTAGATCCTTACGTATAGCTTCGCGGTGCTTGGAGGGGGTATGCAGCAAAACATCGAGTCGGTGCTGATCGAGCAGCGACGTTTCGAACCGGATCCCGCTTTCGCTGCTGCGGCGCGTCTCGGCCCCAGTGAGATCGCGCGTTTACGCGAGCAGGCCGCACGAGATCCGCAAGGGTACTGGGCGGAGCTCGCGCGGACCCATTTGTCGTGGCAGCAGCCCTTTACCGTCACCCTCGATCGATCGCAGGCACCGAATTTCCGTTGGTTCACCGACGGCCGCCTGAATGTCTCGTGGAACTGCCTCGATGTTCATCTTGAGCAGCAGGGTGACAAGACGGCGATCGTTTTCGAGGGCGAGCCTGGCGATGTTCGCAAGCTGACTTATCGAGAGTTGCACGCAGAAGTTTGCCGTTTCGCCAACGCCCTGTTGGCTCGTGGCATCGGTAGTGGCGATCGCGTGGTGATCTATATGCCGCTCGTGCCCGAGGCGGTGATCGCGATGCAGGCCTGTGCCCGCATCGGCGCGATTCACTCGGTCGTATTCGGCGGCTTTTCGGCGGTCTCGCTCAAAGATCGCATCGAAGATGCGGGTGCAGTCTGCGTGATTACCGCCGATGGTGGGCGGCGCGGCGGCAATATCGTCGAGTTGAAAGCGGCGACCGACAAGGCGCTTGCTGAGGGTTGCGCAAGCGTGCGCGATGTCATCGTGCTGCGACGAACCGGTGCTGCGGTACCGATGAAAGAGGGACGCGATCATTGGTGGCACGAACTCGTCGCAGGCATGGCGACGGATTGCGAGCCGCGCTGGGTCGATGCAGAGCATCCGCTCTTTTTGCTCTACACCTCAGGATCTACTGGCAAGCCTAAAGGCATTCAACACGCGAGTGCGGGATACCTGCTCGGCGCTAAGCTCACCAATCTTTGGGTCTTCGATCTGCAGGCGGCCGATGTGTTTTGGTGCACGGCGGATGTCGGTTGG
>CAIVYV010000067.1 GCA_903910215.1 uncultured Pseudomonadota bacterium | reverse complement strand
CTAAACATCACCCGGATGGGCGGCGATGGGTCAGCTCCCACGCCATCTGGCGTCCTCATTACGTTGGCCCGGTGCCGAGTGCGCCATTGGGTTGCCGTCATCTCGGCGTTTATCGCGATTAAAACCTTGATGTCATTGCGTCCGGTCTATCGATACCGGCTTTGGGCTGACCAAGCTTAACGACTGCAGAATTCAGTTCAGCGAGTAGTCGGTCGTCCACCCATCGAGCCCCGGCTAGCCAGCCCTCACACTCCGATGGCTCATCAAACTCAAACTCATCTTCAGGGCGATAGCTCGCGTTCTCGACTTCATACCCGATGACCATATCACCCTTGGATCCCCTGACGGCTTTACCGTTGATGTCGTCAGGGAGTATGTACTCGTCCGCCTCGTCGTCATAAAACTCCGAGCGTTCCCCGAGAATCTCGAACGCTCCGAGGTACAGCTTGTAGGGCTTGACCGATCCGAAACCCACACACAGCAACTCATCCCAGGTAGACACCATCGACGAACACTCGCGCTTGCGAAGCACAACGTAGCGTTTAGCCATTCGAGATACCTCGTCGGCTACTCGTACGGCGCTTCAGATTTGCTGAGCTCGCCGCAGGTGAATTGAGCGCGCCAGTGCTCGCGTACTCGCGCTCGAACACACGACGTATTCGATGCCCTGGTATCGGCAATGCGTTAACAACCTCCCGAGCCCACTCGACGTACTGACCTTTGCGTTCTACCGTCCAGTGCTTTGGCGGTGACTGCCGAAGGTCACGCAAGTTACAGATCTTGTCGGCGACCTTGATCACGGCAGCGCCTTTGCTCTTCTTCGGACCATGATCGATCTGACGCTGCTTCCGCACCTGCTTCGGCAGTGTCTTGTCGTCCGTGACCTCGGCAACCATTGAAGCAATACGCCTCCCAAACGCTTTCTGCAGCTCCTTGAGCGTGGTCTGAGTGTCCTCAAGGGTGTCATGCAAGATCGCCGCAGCGAGGATCTCCGGGTCTTTTACGCCACCCTCCTCGGCGAGCGCCCGTGCCACGGCTAGCGGGTGGTTGATGTACGGCGTTCGCGCCGGGTCCTTGCGCCGTTGGTTTCGGTGTTTTTCAGCAGCAAATTCACATGCCTTCAATATCATCAGTATTTGTTTATTCATCAGTATTCCTCTCAAGGCGTAGCGGAAGCCTCCATTTGCCCCGCCGTAATTGCTCGACGAACCGTTCGTCGATTTCCTGTATCGCATCGTTGTAATCGTTCATCGTCCACTGCAGATCAAGATTCAAGCTTCGACGGAAGCGTAGCAAGCTAAGCGCCATCAAATTCAGATCCAAGGCGCCGCGGATCTGCGCACGAAGTCGCCGGATATCGAGCATCGCCATGACCGTGAAGTGCACCCAAGACCACGCCCAGTCAGCCCAGCGGCGTGCCAGTGTGGGGTCGGAAATCCGTCGGATCGCCTCCTCGATCAATACTTCACGCAAGTTCTGTTTCCAGAGCGGCGTTCGCGGGAAGTCGATGACGGGTGTGCGATCCATCTCGATGGCGTATAGCGCCCAGGGATCGTTACGGGCGGGTCGCCACCACACGAATAGTCGATACTGACCATCGCCGCTGCGCTCGAACAGGGCTTGCCCGAGGACGTGGACGCAGCGATGTCCATCGACCTCACGGATCTCGACGGGGCAATCGACGATGTCACGGGCGTGTTGGGTGAAAGAGACGAAATGATCGGCATCGTGGACGTGGACGAGGTCTTTCGGGGCAGCCACCGTACGCAAGGCGGTGAGCAGAGCATCCTCGCGCCGTGGCAGTGCACGAAGATTTGGTCGTTGATAACTACAGACAAAGTGATGGGTCAGGTTCGATGAACCTTCCGGCATAGGAAGCCTCCTTGGAGATGATGGGATTCGAGGGTGGGACGATCGTCCCGGGCTGGCTTTGCGCAGATATGGCGGCGTTCACGGACCAGCACCCGTCCCTGCGATCGCAGGGCAGCGCTCATCGCGCACCTCTGGGCAAGGAGCCACCCTCGCCGCCCCATCGATCCCGCCGACCGCGGGCTTCTCCGGAGTCCGACCACTGACGGGGGTCGTTGCCGGCGCGCCGCAATCGGCGCACGAATCGATCAAGTTGTTGTAGCTGTTGGAGCCGTTCGTTTGCCTGATCCAGCCACATCCCGCGTTAGCGGCGACCACCTTGCCCGGTTTGGCAGGTTGGTGAGGACCGAGGTCCTGACTCTTGATGTCGGGCGAAATATACCAGCGACGCGCACGAAGCGCCATACGCCTGTACGCCTGTACGCCTGTACGCCTGTACGCCTGTACGCCTGTACGCCTGTACGCCTG
>CAIVYV010000066.1 GCA_903910215.1 uncultured Pseudomonadota bacterium | reverse complement strand
GGTCGGCTCTCCGGTGACCGCTTAGAAATCGAAGCGGCGCTCCAAGGGTTCGACGAGCGGCTGACCGTCGAGTTCCGCGCCGGTGTCGGCCTGTCGCAAGCGACCTCGTGCAAGCAACTCGAGCGCCTCTGGGTAGATGGCATGTTCGATGCGTTGAACCCGTCGCTGCAGATTCTCTGCGTCGTCACTTGGACGCAGCGTCAACACGCCACGCAGGATGCGAGGACCTCCGTCAAGTTCAGCTGTCACGAAGTGCACGGTGGCGCCGTGTTGCGTGTCGCCAGCCTCTATCGCTCGTTGATGGGTGTGTAAACCTTTGTGTGCGGGCAGCAGCGAGGGATGGATGTTGAGCAAACGACCGGTGAACTCGCGTACGAAGTCACTGGACAGTATGCGCATAAATCCGGCCAGTACGATCCAGTTTGCGTTGACAGCATGAATGGCCACTGCAAGTCGTTCATCGTAAGACTCGCGCGATTCACCGGGAATCGGTGTGACGAGTCTCGTCGGAATACCGCGCTCGGCGGCATGCGCAAGTCCGGCTGCATCGGCTCGATTGCTGATGACGCACACCACATCGGCGTACAGGGCACCGTGACGACAGGCGTCGTCGATGGCCAGCATGTTGGAGCCGGCACCGGAGATGACGACGGCGAGTCGGCCTCGACTCATTCGATGACGACGTCGCCGTGCCCAGCTCGAACGTGTCCGATGATCGAAGCGGTTTCGCCACAGGCCCGCAGTGTCGCCAGAGCGTGTTCGGCATTGGCGGCCGCGACGATCGCCACCATGCCGATACCGCAGTTGAATGTGCGATGCATTTCGTCGTCGGCGATGTTGCCGGCGCGTTGTAGCCATTCCCAGATCGCGCCGCGTTGCCAACTGCGACGATCGAGCGTGACACCGCAGCCATCGGGCAGCACACGGGGGATGTTATCGGTCAGACCGCCGCCCGTGATGTGGGCAAAGCCGTGCACCGGTAAGGCCTTGGCCAATGCCAGCATCGCAGGCACGTAAATTCGCGTTGGGATCAATAGCTGCTCGAACAGCGAGCGACCATCGAGCTGTGTGGATGCATCGGCGCCTGCGACCTTGATCAGCTTGCGGATCAAGGAATAGCCGTTCGAGTGTGGACCCGAAGAGGCCATGCCGATCACTACATCACCAATAGCGACTTTCGAGCCGTCGATGATCGCGTCTTTCTCAACAACGCCCACGCAGAAGCCTGCGAGATCGTAGTCGCCCTCGTGGTACATACCTGGCATCTCGGCCGTTTCGCCGCCGACGAGCGCGCAGCCGGCGAGTCTGCAGCCTTCGACGATGCCGGCGACGACGCGCTCGGCAACGTCGACCTCCAGCTTGCCGGTGGCATAGTAGTCGAGAAAGAAGAGCGGTTCGGCGCCTTGTACGGCAACATCGTTGACGCACATGCCGACGAGGTCGATACCAATGCCGTCGTGATGACCGGTATCGATGGCAAGTCGCAGCTTGGTGCCGACCCCATCGGTGCCCGAGACCAGCACGGGACGTTTCCACCGATCGAGCGGCAGCTCAACCAAGGCACCGAATCCGCCGATGCCGGCAAGCACTTCAGGGCGGGTTGCGCGCTTGACCAGCGGCTTGATGCGATCGACTAGCTCATCGCCGGCGTCGATGTCGACACCGGCATCGCGGTAGGTCAATCCGGTGGGTTTCGCGGGTGTGTTCATGAGCGCATGGGCTGAAAAATCTCGTGTGATATTGTACGACGTTCCGATTATGTCGTTGCGAATATCCACACCTAAACTCTGGCTACGCCAACTGTTTGGCGTTGTTTGGCTCGTCGTCGCCTCGGCGCCACTGATGGCGACACAAAAGGTCTTGGTCGGCGAGATCAGCATTCGCTCGAGCGATGAGCCAGTCAACGCGCAGGCAATGCGGGCGGCGATCGTTCGCGCCACTGGTGACCGTCGTGCCGCCGATGATCCGATCTATCAACCGTTGATCGCTGATGCCGATCGATATGTGCAGATTCGGCGTCCCGCGACGGCGACTTCACCGTCCCGAATCACTCTCGATAGCGCGGCCATCGAAAGGGCCATCGACAAGCTCGGTCGTCCGCGCTGGGTGAGCGAGCGCCCGGTGGTGCTCGGGGTCATCCTGTCGGCGCCGCGAGGGGCTGACCCGGCCCGGGTGCGTGAGGCGCTCGACATTGCCGCCGATCAGCGGGGATTGCCGCTGCGTTTGAGTTCGGCGTCGGCCGCCGGGTTGCGAGCGGACAGCGCGCCCTCGGCAGCCGCGCTGCTCGAGGCTGCGCGTCGAGCGGGTGCCGACATGGCTTTGATTGGCGAAG
>CAIVYV010000065.1 GCA_903910215.1 uncultured Pseudomonadota bacterium | reverse complement strand
GGGCGATGTTCAACAATACCCAGGCGTTCAGCGACGGTGACGCACCGACCGCGGATGGGGCATCTATTCAGGCGACCTTGCAGTTCGTCGAGCTGCTGGTGGATATCCGTAACAATGACCAGCTGATTCTGGAGTGGTTGCAGTCGGCCGAGCGCCCAGCCCTGACGGATATCGAGCGGTATGTCGATCGCGCCCTCGAGATCTCCGCCGATCCGCGTTACGACATCTATGTCGTGGCGGGAGAAGCTGCGAGCGACATCGTCGCTGCCCTGCAGCAGCGTAATTGCTCGCGCATTCTTGAGTGGACAGCGATCCGTGCGGATGCCGAGGAAGGTGTCGAGGCGATCGAGGGTGATGACGCCATCGATGTACGCAAGACGGACCAGGCGTTGGCTGCGATTCCGGAGCTGACGGTGTGCCGCCCCCAGCGAGTCTGGTGTCTGTGGGGTCCAGAGGCGCACTGCCCGATGTCGATCCGCGAGGCGCTCGATGCGCGCTTGCGCCGCATGATGATCAACCGCAACACCATCGGGGCTTTGGGTGCGAGTTGGGCCAAGCAGTTCATCCGGAACCTGCCGAGCCTCGTGCAGCATGGTCGCAATACGAGCACGTTATTCGATTCGATGCCCGGTTCCGGTGCGATCGTGATCGGCGCGGGCCCTTCGCTCGATGAGCAGATCGAGTGGATCAAGGCGCAGACGCCAAAGCCGGTGATCATCTGCGCCTACAAGGCGCTGAAATCTCTGGCCAAGAACGGCATCGCTCCGGATTTCGTGGTGATGCTCGACCCAAACCAGCAGCTGCGACATCTTGACGGCGTCGATCTGCAGCAGATCGCCGGGTTCGTCGTCGAGGTGTCGGTGTGGCCGGAGGTACTGGCCAAAATCGATCGGCCCATCCTGCCGTATTTCGCGGGTGATGGCACCCGAATCCTGTCCGAGGTGTTCGGGCGGGTTCGTCTGCCGATCATTCCAACGGGTGGCAGCGTGTTTCACACCGGCATGCAGTTGGCGAAAATTCTTGGCTGTACCGAAGTGACCATTGTCGGCGCCGATTTTGGCTTTCCGGACGATCGGCTGTATGCCGACGGCGCCGGCACGGGCGACACCTTGAAGGTGGCCGCTGACAAACGCAGCTACCTGCGCCAACCCCTCGATCAGAGGGCACGCGCGGGCATGCTGATTCAGAGCACTGCGAACGACGGATCGAGCATGGCGACCTCGCTCGAGCTCGACTCGTATCGGCTGTGGACCGAAGAATTCATCCGCGAATGGCAACGGCGCTCGCCAGTGACGGTGTACAACCTCGCGCCCAAGGGAGCGCGCATCGAGGGAGCAGAGTTCGTCGATGCGGCATCGCATCGCGCAGCACCAGCCACTCGATCGGCGATGGACGTGACGGCCGATGCGCCTCACCTCGTCAAGCCGAACTCAGTGAATGGAGCGTTGAAAGGCCGACTGAAACGGAAGATCGCCCGTTTGCGGGCGCTCGGCAAGGCCTGCCACCGCGCCATCACGGCGGCACGCAAGCGTCCGGCCTCGGACCTTTCAATGTATGGCGGGGTCGTCAAGCGCGCGGCATCCTGTCCAGAGGTGTCGCTGTTGCTGAACAAGCAACTCGCCGAACTCGACGAGCAGGCAAAGCGTACAACCGTCGATGTGCCGCAGCGTCTGCGCGGGCTGATCGAGCAGGCCGAACAACAGGCGACGGAGACGGCTGAGTTGTACGCCGGCGTCGAGCGCCAACTGACGCGTATTTCAGCGGTAGGAGCCCCATGAAACCCCT
>CAIVYV010000064.1 GCA_903910215.1 uncultured Pseudomonadota bacterium | reverse complement strand
CTGCGCGGCTTCAACCTCGATCACGGCACCGATTTTTTGACACGGGTCGATGGTGTGCCGGTCAACCTCCCGACTCATGGTCATGGTCAGGGCTATCTCGATGTGAATTTCGTGATCCCGGAGTTGATCGATCGCATCGTTTATCGCAAGGGTACGTACTACCCGGAATACGGAAACTTTTCTGCAGCGGGTGCAGCGGACCTGACCTATAAAACAGCCGCCAAGCCTTTTTTTGCCTATACCGGTGGTGAGAACGGGTACTCGCGCGCGGTCGCTGGTGGCTCCATGTCGGCATTCGGCGGTAGTTTGCTCGCCGGTGTGGAGGCCGATCGAACGGATGGTCCCTGGCTATTACCGGAAGATCTGCGTAAGTCGAATATGTTGCTCAAATGGTCGCGTCATAGCGATGAGTCGTATCTCGATATCACGGCGTCTTCCTACAGCAGCGAGTGGCGAGCGAGCGATCAGGTGCCATTGCGTGCGGTCGAGCAGGGAATCATCGATCGGTTCGGATTTATTGATGCAACCAATGGCGGCGAGTCACATCGGCATTCCATCTCGGTGCGCGGAGATCGTGATCTGAATTCAGGGTTGCTGCGATTTAACGCTTATGCCGTGGACTACGGCTTACAGCTCTTCTCAAATTTCACATACGCGCTGAACGAGGAACAGGGCGACCAGTTCGAGCAGTTTGATTCGCGGTTGGTACGAGGCGCAGCGCTTTCCTGGGAGCGAGATTTCGTCGGACTAGGTCGGGTATTGAGATGGCGCGCGGGAGTCGATTTTCGTGAGGATGTGATTTCACCCGTCGGTCTTCACCTTACGAACGCGCGCACTCGCTACCAGACGATTCGTGAGGATCGCGTCAATCAAGGGATGTCATCGTTCTGGAGTGCGGTCGACTTTATGTTTGGTGCTTACGGACGCATGGAGGTTGGAGCACGAGCTGATCGATTCGATTACCGCGTTCGCAGTTCGCTAACGGCCAATAGCGGCAACGGTAACGACACGATCGTGAGCCCGAAGGCATCGATCGTCTTCGGCCCTTGGCACGATACGGAGATTTTCCTCTCAGCGGGTCGCGGCTTTCACAGTAACGATGCGCGCGGTGCCACGATTACGGTCGATCCGATTGATAGTGTGACACCCGTCGATCCGGTGACTGCGTTGGCTGCCGCGCGGGGTATGGAGTGGGGGCTTCGCACCGCTATCTTGCCGCGCACGCAACTTGCTCTTTCGCTGTGGCGTCTCGATCTCGATTCGGAGTTGTTGTTCATCGGAGATGGTGGCACTACGGAGGCGACGCGACCCAGTCGTCGGCAGGGCGTTGAGCTTGGGATCTTCTCCAAGCCGTTCGAGTGGATGGTGGTCGACGCAGACTACGCGTTCTCGAGCGCGCGTTTTCGAGATCGCGATACGGTGGGCGATCGTATTCCTGGAGCCGTGCAGTCGGCTGCTTCACTTGGTGTTGCCGTGAATCTGCCGTCTGGTTGGTTTGGTGGTCTGCGCGCGCGTTATCTCGGCTCTGCACCGCTGACCGAGGATGGATCCGTTCGTTCGTTTGGCTCTACCTTGCTCAATGCCGAGATCGGGCGCCGGGTCGGCGAGAACTGGCGCGTGGCCGTCGGGATCTACAACCTGCTCGACAAGCGCGCGAATGACATTACCTATTTCTACGAGTCGCGGCTGCCCGGCGAGGCGGCTCCCGTTGAAGACTTTCACTTTCATCCGGCGGAGCCGCGCACGGTGCGTGTCACGGTGCAGTTCAACATCGACTCAGCGGTTGGCGAGGGTGCGACTCACCGCCACTGATTAACTTTTGTTCTGTCAGAGCGTCGAACGCTCACAAGGCAGAAAATGAGGGTGATCATGAGGGGCTTTATCTGGGGAACTGCCGTTTTGCTTACGATCTTGTGGACGGCGGGCATTGCGATCGCAGTTGAAGTAGTCCAATGATCGGTCAGTGCACTTGCATCCGGTGGAGTTGCTGGGATAACGGAGGCGGTTGCGCGGATTCCGCTTCCCGAATGGGTTGTCCCCTTCATTGATTTGTTCGGTGGTCGCGAAATGTTGGCGACCGTCTCGAGTTGGCTGCAATCACTATCAACTGCATTCCCATCTGCGAGTCAATCACTCGGCTGGTTTGCTCCTGCGCTCTGGGTGGTGTGGGGCTTAGGTCTAGTGGCGTTGCTAATCGTGACCGTTTTGGTTTCTCGATTCGTTCGAGGATAGCTATCGTTTTCGAATCAGAAACTGATGGTTTTTGAGGCGAATGGTCTCGATTGAGGGATCGAGACGAAACTCGTCCACCGCGCGAGTGACGCCATGATCCCAGATGCCGCGTCGATCATAGTCGTCACCGGCACAGTAGCCACCTTTGCGGAGCTTCGGAAAGAATGCTTCGAGATCGCGCTTCACGTCGTCAAAAAAAATTACTCGCATCGATGTAAGCCCAGTCAAAGTGTTCATCCGGGAATAGCGCTGCCGCATCGTGTGACAACATTCGATGCATGATGACTCTCCCGGATCGAATCTCTTTGGCGAAGCGATGCGCGACTTGTTGGTACTGTTCTTCGAGCGCCGCGGTCGCCGTTTCTTTTGAGCCTAGGTCTTGGGTGGGACCGTCGTAGAGCGAACCATCATCGCGAGTGAACCACGGGTCGACCAAGTGCAGTACCGCTGGTTCGTTGATGGCGAGGATGCGCTCCGAAAAGTCGCCATCGAAAACGCCGACCTCAATGACGGTGCCACCTTTGGGGAGGGTGTCGAAAAGAAAGTCTCGGCTGGCTGCGCGTCGTGCCCGTTTGGAGAGCAGGCGTTCGATCCAGCGGCGGCCGGGTAGTCCTGGAGCCGGTCGGTACATGACAGTTCTCCTCAGCGACTGGTCGTCAAACAATTCGTCCTGGAGCTTTGTCGAAGTGCCGTCGGATCATAACCAAAAGGGCTGCGAACGTTGTTCGAAAATGCCGACGAGGCAGTTCTGACGAGACTTGAGCGATTGGATCGGCTCGCCAGGGCGACGATGCGACGGGCCAGCCGGTTGTG
>CAIVYV010000063.1 GCA_903910215.1 uncultured Pseudomonadota bacterium | reverse complement strand
GCTTGCTGGTGATGCACGGCATGGCTGATGACAACGTGCTCTTCACACACAGCACTGCACTCTTCAAGACCTTGCAAGACCTGCGAAAACCCTTCGAGGTCATGCCCTACCCTGGCAGTAAGCACGCCTTGATGCGCTTCCCGAATACGGGACCACATGGTTACGACACCGTCGCCCGATTCTTCGCGCGCACTCTGCAGGAGAACACCTCATGCCGCCCTTGAGCCCACTGCTTCGGAGCAATCGACAATGGGCCGAACGCATGACGATCGAAGATCCACACTTCTTCGAGAAACTTGTCGGTCAACAGTCGCCCGATTTTCTTTGGATCGGCTGTGCTGATAGTCGTGTGCCAGCCAATGAAATCGTCGGTTTGCTGCCTGGCGAACTCTTCGTGCATCGCAACGTAGCCAATGTCGTGGTACACACCGACCTCAATTGCTTGTCGGTGTTGCAGTATGCGGTCGATGCACTACAAGTCGAGCACGTGATCGTGTGCGGGCACTATGGCTGCGGCGGCGTGCAGGCAGCTTGGAAGAACACGCGCTTGGGCCTCATCGACAACTGGCTACGTCACGTGCAGGACGTGATGAAAAAACATCGCAGCCGTCTCGACAAGCTACCGACCGAAGAGGCACGCCTGCGCGCACTCTGCGAACTCAACGTGATCGAGCAAGTGCTGAACGTCGGCCAAACGACGATCGCCCAAAATGCCTGGGACACAGGTAAACCGCTGCAAGTCCACGGCTGGATCTACGATCTACACGATGGCTTGCTGCGCGACCTGAAAGTCACGCTGCGTAACGCGAGCGAATTCGAGGTCGTCTATCAGCGTGTGGCTGATGGCGACGACTCGATCTTCACGGCATCTTGATCTTGCTTCCGAGGCTCTGACCAAGCGCCGCACCACCCTCGGGAACGACGATGCGTGAGGCCGCTTCACGACGCATTTGTTGCGCCTCTTCGATCGCCTCTTCGAGGGCACGACGTACCGCTTCCGGGAAGCGCTCGATGGCGGTTGCGAGATCGGGAGCCTCGATCTCAAAGCCGAGCGGCAGCACACCACCAGGCGTCATCAACTGAGTCTGCCCCATGTAGATCACAGGACGCGAGGCGTCCGTCGAACCATCGGGTAACACCGGGATCATGCGACGGACCGTACCGGCACGACGATCGGTGAAAACTTCCTCGCGGTAGAGGCTGTCGGTTTCGAGTTTGATTTCCGGCAGACCGGGTTCTTGCATGCTCATGATCACGTTCCCTTGATGTTGTCTTCGGCAATATTCGCCATGGTAGCCGGTTGTCCGTGCTGGCGGATGAGCACTTTGCGACGGAAGAAGCGCAGGTAACCGGCAGGCCCCATGCGCGATCCACCCATACCCGAGAGCTTGAAGGAATGTTTTTCCATCTCGTGGCACATCGCCGTCAGCGAACCGTCGTTGAGACTGATGCCGCCGGCATCGATCTGGCGACCGATAACCTCGGCCTCCTCCAGACTGCCCGCGATCACGCCGGCGGAAAGACCATAGACACCGTCGTTGGCAAGCTCGATGGCTTCTTCGATGCGATCGAACGGCATCACAGGAATCACCGGACCAAAAGTCTCTTCACTCATGATCTGCATACCGTGATGCACATCGACAAGTACCGTCGGTCGCAGCCACTTGCCGCCATGATCTTCGATCTGCCCGCCACATAGCACCTTGGCGCCCTTGGCCACGGCATCGGCCAACTGAGCCGCCACCGTGTCGGCTTGCTTGCCGAAAATGAACGGCCCGATCGTACCTGAGTGGATATCCGGCCAATTGGGCGCGATCGCGCTCGCCTTCTCGACGAGACGCTTCACGAAGGCATCAAAGATTTTACGATCCACATAGACGCGCTCGAGGCTCTGACACGCCTGACCCGTCGCAAGGCAGGTCGCGCGCAACGCGACATCAGTCGCGCGCTCGAGATCGGCCGAGGCGGTGATGATGAGCGGATCGTTGCCGCCCAACTCGAGAAAAGCCGGAATAAAATGCCGCGCCGCATTCGCGGCGACCTGCCGACCGGTCGCGACGCTGCCCGTGAAGCACACGACATCCGATCGTTCGACCAACTGCTCACCGGTGGCACGACCGCCCGGCTGGATGTGAAACACCTCGGCTAGCTCCGGCACCGCCGCAATCGACTGCATCGCAGGCTCGACGAAACGCGGCGTGACTTCGCTCGGCTTGACGAACACGGCGCAGCCGGCGAGCAATGCGGGTACGGCGTCGATGAAACACAGCGACACGGGAAAATTCCATGGGCTGATGATGCCGACGAGCCCGTAGGGAACGTACTGTGAGCGGTAGCTGATCGTCGGCAACGTCGGCGAACGCAACTCTTCTTCCACCGCAAGGGTCGGAACCAGATTGGTCCAACGATCGATCATGCCGGTGACGGACTGAACTTCGCTGGTGGCGATGAGATAGCGACCCGTATCGATTGAGAGGGCTCGAGCGATCTCAGCTTGTCGCGCAACCCATTCGCCGCGCCAGCGACGCAAGATCTCGATGCGCTCAGCCAAGGATCGTGCCGCCCAGGTGCGTTGTGCGCTACGCAATCGATCGAGCGTCGTCGCGAGCTCCGCAGCGCTCGGCGCATTGAAGCGAAAATCGATCTCGCCATTGCGCGGATTGCGCACTTCGATCAGTTCACCGGTAGCCAATTGGAGTCACCATCCATCGCCAAAACCTGAGTTCTATCTTGCGCGCCCAAAACGACGCTGCAAAGCCTCGATGAAAGGCTGGTCCGCTTCGAGGATGTCCTGAGCATGCAACTCGTCGATCGGCACCCATTTGAGGGCCTGCCCATCGAGTGACTGCGGCTCACCCACGTAGTCGGTAACCACGAAGCAATGCAGGGTCAGCGATTTCTCATCGGGGGCGTTCGTGATGTCGAGCATCCATTCGCACGCGAGCACCTGGATGCCGAGTTCCTCGTGCAATTCGCGTCGCAATGCTTGCTCGGCCGTCTCGCCGACGACGAGCTTGCCGCCCGGAAATTCCCAGCGCCCCGCAAGAACTTTGCCCGGCGGGCGCTGCGCGATCAGGACAAGCCCCGCCCGATCGAGCCCCGCCCAATCGAGCAAGGCTCCAGCGACCACGCGCACGCGATCAGACCTGCAGGACGCCGTGGCAGCTCTTGTATTTTTTACCCGAGCCGCAGGGGCAGGGCTCGTTTCGACCGACCTTGCGCTCGGCGCGAACCTGCGGAATCGCCGAGGGCGGCGGTCCTTGCTCGGCTGCACCCGGCTCAGGCGCCGCAAGAGCCGACTGCGCCTCCGCGTGCTGCGCCTGCAACGCGGCGAGCAAGCGCCGCTGACGCTCTTCCTCTTCGCGCTGTAGATCGGCTTCGCTACGAATTTCGATGCGCATCAACACCGATGCCGTATCGAACTTGACCCGATCGAGCATGCTGCTGAAGAGCTCGTAGGCTTCACGCTTGTATTCGTAGCGGTAGTCTTTCTGCGCGTAACTGCGCAGATGGATGCCCTGGCGTAGATAGTCCATCGCTGCCAAGTGCTCGCGCCAGTGCTGATCAAGCGTGCGCAGCATGATGTCTTTCTCAAGCTGGTGCATGAGCTCGGCACCGTACCGCTCGGCTTTCGCGTTGTAGTTGGCAGCCACCGCATCTTGCAGACGCTTACGTAGCGTCGGCTCGTCTAGATCGGGCTCAGCGGCGAGCCAACCCTTCGGATCGACATCGGTCGCGAAATCTTTGCGGATACTGTCGCGCAAACCATCGAGATCCCAATCCTCGTGCGGCACGTTGCGCGGCAACGCCTCATCGAGCACACGCGCGAGCACATCTTCCTGAATGCCACGCACGGCAGTCGCCGTATCCGCAGCGCCCATGATCTCGGTGCGCTGCTGGTAGATCACCTTACGCTGATCGTTGGCGACATCGTCGAACAACAACAACTGCTTGCGGATGTCGAAGTTGTGCGACTCGACTTTGCGCTGCGCCATCTCGATACGACGGCTCAACATGCGACTTTCGATGACCTCGCCTTCCTTCATACCCGCAGCGGACAACAGCCGCTTGGTGAAGTTCGGATCACCGAAGATGCGCATCAAGTTATCTTCCATCGAGAGATAGAAGCGCGAGGAGCCCGGGTCACCTTGACGACCCGAGCGACCACGCAATTGGTTATCGATGCGACGCGACTCGTGTCGTTCGGTACCGATGATGTGCAAGCCGCCTGCGGCAAGCGCCTGATCATGTCGCGCCTGCCACTCACTCTTCACACGCTCGCGATCGGCTTCGGTCGCCGTATCCGGCAAGGCGTGCAGCTCGGCTTCTAGGCTACCGCCAAGCACGATATCGGTGCCACGGCCGGCCATATTGGTGGCGATGGTGACTGCACCCGGGCGTCCGGCTTGCGCGACGATCTGCGCTTCTCGCTCATGCTGCTTCGCATTGAGCACTTCGTGCGCGATGTTCTCTTTCTTCAAGACACCCGAGAGCAATTCCGACGTTTCGATGGAGGTGGTACCCACCAACACCGGCTGTGCACGACTCGCACAATCGCGAATGTCTTCAACGATGGCCTTGAATTTATCGGCCTGGGTCAGGTGCACGAGATCTGCGTGATCCTTACGAACCATCGGTCGGTGCGTCGGGATGACGTTCACCTCGAGGCCGTAGATCTGCATGAACTCGGGTGCCTCGGTGTCGGCCGTGCCCGTCATACCCGAGAGTTTCTTGTAGAGACGGAAGTAGTTCTGGAAGGTGATCGACGCGATGGTCTGGTTCTCTTCGCGAACGCGCACACCCTCTTTGGCTTCCACCGCCTGATGCAGACCATCGGACCAGCGACGTCCTGGCATGGTTCGGCCGGTGAACTCATCGACGATGATCACCTCGCCGCCACGGACGATGTATTCCACATCACGCTTGTAGATCGCATGCGCGCGCAGTGCCGCATTCAGGTGATGCATCAAGCGAATGTTCGCCGGATCGTAAAGGCTCTCGCCATCACGCAGCAAACCCGCCTCGATCATCAGCGCTTCAACTTTCTCGTGACCGATTTCGGTCAAATGCACCTGACGCTGCTTTTCGTCGACCGTGTAATCACCCGTCGAGTCGGTCTCGGCGGCGGAAAACGCAGAGGTCGCCGTTTTCTCGATCGTCTCGCCACGCTCGAGGCGCGGGACGAGGTTGTTGATGGCGACGTAGGTATCGACACCCTCCTCGGCCGGTCCTGAGATGATGAGCGGCGTGCGCGC
>CAIVYV010000062.1 GCA_903910215.1 uncultured Pseudomonadota bacterium | reverse complement strand
GACAGCGGTAGCTACGGATTCTCGGGCGGCTTGCACGGCGTCGGCGTGTCGGTGGTCAATGCGCTCTCGAAACAGCTCGAGTGCTGGGTTCGTCGCGGTGGCAAGGAATACAACATCGGCTTTCGCAACGGCGCCGTGAGTTCCAAGCTCGATGTGGTGGGCACGGTCGGTCAGCGCAACACCGGCACAACGGTCCGCTTCTGGCCCGATAGCAAGTTCTTCGATTCCGACAAGTTCTCGATTCCGCAGTTGCGTCATGTGCTCAAGGCTAAGGCTGTGTTGTGCCCAGGCTTGCGCATCACCTTCACCAATGAATTCAGCGGCGAGAAAGACGAGTGGTTCTTCGCAGGTGATCTCGGGGGCTACCTCGTCGATGAGCTCGGCAAGGCGGACCGTCTGCCCAACGAGCCGATCACCGGCAAGCGCGAACAGGATCAGGATACGGTCGAATTTGCGATCTGCTGGGCGCCCGCAGCCGAAAACCCGATCGCCGAGAGCTACGTCAATCTGATTCCGACGGCCGACGGCGGCACGCACGTGAATGGCCTGCGCTCTGGCACGGCCGCGGCGGTGCGCGAGTTCTGCGAGTTTCGAAATTTGCTACCGCGCGGCGTGAAGCTCACGCCCGAAGACGTGTGGGACGGCGTGCGCTACGTGCTCTCGATCAAGATTCGAGAGCCGCAGTTCGCTGGGCAAACGAAAGAGCGCCTGGCGTCGCGCGATGCAGCGCAGTTGGTCGAGAGCTTCGCGAAGGATGCGATCTCGCTGTGGCTCGCCCAACACCCGGATGCCGGTGAGCGCATCGCACAATACGCCATCGAAAACGCCCAAGCCCGCATGAAGGCGGCGCAGAAAGTGCAGCGCAAGCGCGTCTCGGGTGGTCCCGCGCTACCCGGGAAATTGGCTGACTGTGCGGGCGATGACCCCACTCGCTCGGAGCTCTTCCTCGTCGAAGGTGACTCGGCGGGCGGCTCCGCCAAGCAGGCGCGCGATAAAGATTTTCAGGCCATCATGCCGCTGCGCGGCAAGATCCTGAACACTTGGGAGCTTGAGCCTGGCGAAATTGGTTCTTCGCAAGAAGTGCACGACATCAGCGTGGCGATCGGTATCGACCCTGGTACCAGCGATCTTTCGGGTCTGCGCTACAACAAGATTTGTATCCTCGCGGATGCCGACTCCGACGGCCAGCACATCGCCACGTTGCTTTGCGCCTTGTTTTTACGGCATTTCCGGCCGCTTGTCGCGAACGGACACGTCTATGTCGCCATGCCGCCGCTCTATCGCATCGATGCCGGCAAGCAAGTGTTCTACGCCCTCGATGACGCCGAACGCGATGCTTTCCTGCATCGGCTCGAACAAGAGAAGGTTCGCGCCAAGCCGCAGGTCACGCGTTTCAAAGGCTTGGGTGAAATGAATCCTTCGCAGCTGCGTGAAACCACTATGGACCCGCGTACGCGACGGCTCGTGCAGTTGACGCTGGATGCGGCCGATCAGACCGATTCTTTGATGGACATGTTGCTCGCCAAGAAACGCGCGGCCGATCGCCGCGAATGGCTCGAGCAGAAGGGGAATCTCGTGCAGGTGAGTATCTGATGGCCAAGACCCAAATGAGCCTCGAGGGCGTCGAGCGACAACCGCTACGCGCCTTCACCGAGAAGGCCTATCTCGAATACTCGATGTACGTCATCCTCGATCGTGCGCTGCCGGCGATCGGCGATGGTTTGAAGCCCGTGCAACGCCGCATCATCTACGCGATGAGCGAGCTTGGACTATCGGCTGTTTCCAAGCACAAGAAATCCGCGCGTACCGTGGGTGACGTGATCGGCAAGTTCCATCCGCACGGCGATTCGGCGTGCTACGAGGCGATGGTGCTGATGGCGCAGCCTTTTGCGTATCGCTACACCATCGTCGATGGACAGGGTAACTGGGGTTCGCAGGACGATCCGAAGTCGTTCGCGGCGATGCGTTACACCGAGGCG
>CAIVYV010000061.1 GCA_903910215.1 uncultured Pseudomonadota bacterium | reverse complement strand
GATTTATTGTTGCCGGTGCCGGCAGGCAAGGCGCTCGCTGGATATCTCAGCGGCACGGACGTGTCGATGATGGTGATGCCGGACGTCGGCCACTATCCGCCGCTCGAATCGCCCGAGCGGTTCGCAAAAATCTTAGAGGCCTATATGGAAGCGGCCACGCCCTGAGTCAGAGCGTGGCCGATTTCGGCGTTAATGTCGGCGCGGCGCTGGCCTGACTATTTGGGTTTCGCCGGCTTCTGGGTGCGCGCGTAGTTCTCGAGGCTAGAGTAACTTGGGTCAACCCATTTCTCGGGCGCTACGGTGTACTGCGGGAAACGCTCGCGAACGCGTTTTGCGACCGGCGCTGGCACCCAGTCGACGCTCGGCACTGAACTGAATGTGCCGGCGTAGACGATGTGTCCGGGCGTTGTGCCCATCAACATCCAGGGCAACCAAGGCGTGATTCGGTTCCAGACACCCGTATGCGGCATATGGGTGAGTGCATCATTCTCGATGTCCTCGCGCCGAATCGAGTAGCGGAAGAGTTCCGATACTCGATTCATGGGGCCTGCTGACTCACGCACCCAAATGGCCGGATCGAGCTTGTTGCGGTAATAGAGGTGGATGTCGCTCGTGAGCACGACCGTGTCCTCGTTGAGCAAGGTCCAGTTGCGAATGAACGGGCGGCGCGGCGGCTTGGCCGTGTTGAGGCCGCCATAGCTCGGCGGATCCGGGAAGTGATCTGAGATGACGTAGTTGAAGGGGTCGTTCGCGACGTCGACGACGGCCACTTCTTCGTTGGTGTAGGGGTTGAGCCAGGAGTCCATTAACTCCCCGGTGTTCAAGTCCTTGTAGAAAATCAGTTCACGACAGAGGCGTTGGTAGTCGCCGTTCTCTTGCTTGAGAACACGGATCGACGAGAACACCTCGAAGCCGAACAAAGCACGGACCGCCTCGTTGTCGCGCACGCCCATGACGGTGCCGGTGACATAACCGTTCACATACTTGCTGGGCGCGGTGTCGCCTTCGATCTTGGCCGATGTCTCGCGATTCCAGATCGGGTCGTTGAATCGAGCCTTGAGTTCCTCGGTCGAGAGGCTATAGCTGCGCTTGACCGGGTGGGCTGCCGAGGCGTTGCCGACGAGAGCGACGCCGGCCGCGATACCTGCAGCACCGGCTCCCATGGTGGAAGTCATGAATTGGCGACGAGTCTTCTGGGTCACAGGCAGGCTCCGGATGATCAGTTGGTATGGATAACTCGAAACTAGCAGGCGACTCGGCGATGACCATCAGGGATTGGCATGGAAACCGCGGGTTGGATGCCGAAGAGACAGGCGATTGTTGCGTCTTCACCACAATAGGGCTTTCGTTGCAACAATTTCGTTGATTCTCCGTCCAAGTTGCGGATAATCACCGGTTCGATTTATTCCAACCACTTGCGGAGGGGACTTCATGTCTCAGCAATTGCACGTTTCTTCGGCGGTACGTCAGGCGATCCTGACGAGCGCCATCGGCGCCATGGCGATCACCGCCACCGCGCCCGCCCAAGCCCAAGAGGCCGATGCGGCTCTCGATGAAGTCGTCGTCACCGGTTCACGTATCGCCAAGCGCGATGCCGTTGCGGAGAGCCCGATTCTGTCGGTCGATCAGGATGCGATCGTCGAGAGCGGTTACACGACGGTTGAGCAATACCTCAACACGCTGCCGCAGATCGTGCCGAGCTCGAGCTCGCAGTCGAACAACCCGAGCAACGGTGGCCGTGCGGTCATCGATCTGCGTGGTCTTGGTTCGGGCCGTAACCTCGTGCTCGTCGACGGTCGTCGCGCGATGGGTTCGACCAGCGCCGGTACGGTGGACATCAACACGATCCCGGCTGCGCTCATTGAGCGTGTCGAGATCATCACCGGCGGTGCCGCTGCGACCTATGGTCCGGACGCGGTATCGGGTGTCGTCAACTTCATCATGAAGAAGAGCTTTGATGGCCTCGCCATCAACTCGCAGTACCGTCTGACCGAAGAAGAAGATGGTCAGGAGTGGGGCTCGGACATCACCATGGGCGGCAAGTTCGCCGATGGTCGCGGCAGCGCCGTGTTCAACGCCAGCTACTTCAGCCGTGATGCGATCTACAAGGGTGCGCGTGGTTTCGCCGCGCAGGCGAGCAGTACGACCTCGACTTTCCCGGGTGGTTCTTGGAGCCCCGGTGTTGCGACTCCGTCGCAAGCGGCGGTCGATGCGCTGTTCGGTCCCAACAAGTGCAACACCAACGGTGGTACTGCTGGGTTCGGTTTCAATCCCGATGGTTCGCTGTTCTGCACCGGCGTCGCCGGCAGTGCGACGCGAGATGTGGTCGGTTACACGGGTCCGGAAAGCGATATCGCTACGGCGTTCTTCCCGGACTTCTTCTCGTACAACTTCGAGCCGGCCAACATTCTCGTGTTGCCGATGGAGCGTTGGAGCCTCTATTCCAACATCGAGCTCGAGATCAACGACAAGTTCAAGCCCTACGCTCGCATCATCTACACGAACTACAACGCCCTGCAGGAACTGGCTCCGACGCCGGCGGGCGGTACGACCGGATTCGATATTCCGGTGACCAACCCGTTCATCCCGGCTTCCTTGAAGCCGCTGCTGGCATCGCGCGCCAATCCGACGGCACCGATCGCGTTCTCCAAGCGTTTCAACACGCTCGGCGGTCGTACGGGTTTCAATACCCACGACGTGTGGCAGTTGGTCTCTGGTGCGACGGGCGACATCGCTGGTTCATGGAACTACGACGTCTACGCAACCTACGGGCGCTCGGTCAACGCGGAAATCCAGGGCGGTAACGTGCGCCGCGACCGCACTCAGGCGCTGTTGAATGCGGCCGATGGTGGCCGTTCGCTCTGCGCGGGTGGCTTGAACCTCTTCGGCAACGCCGAAATCAGCCAGGCTTGCCGCGACTACATCAGCCTCGAAGCGAAGAACCTGACGGTCATCGAGCAGGCCGTGGTCGAAGCGACGGCGACCGGCGATCTCTTCGAGATCCAAGCGGGTACCGTGCAGGCCGCCGTGGGCGCGAGCTATCGTGAACTCGATTTCGACTTCAAGCCCGATGGTGGCTTGCAGCCGGGACTGGTCGCGGGTTTCAACCAGCAGCTCCCCGTGTCGGGCTTCCTGAGCTTCAAAGACCTCTTCGCCGAAGTGTCGGTACCGCTCGTGAAGGATCTGCCTTTCGCGCAGTCGATTTCTTTGACTGGTGGCTACCGTCTCACCGAGAACAACCGCTCGGGTAACGACACCACTTGGAAGGCCACCTTGGATTGGGCTGTGAACGATGCGCTGCGCTTCCGCGGCGGCGTGCAGCATGCGGTACGCGCGCCGAGCATCGGCGAACTGTTCTCGCCGCAGCTGAACAACTTCCCGACCTTCACCAACCAGGATCCTTGCAATACTACCGGTTCGATCGCTGCGACCTATCGCAACGGCCCGAACGGTGCGAAGGTGCAGGCTCTCTGTGCGGCGCAGTCACCGGTTGCCGGTACGGCGAGCTACGTGCAGCCCGCGGGTCAGGCGACCGGCATCACCGGCGGTAACCCGAACCTTGCCCCTGAGCTCGCCGATTCGTTCACGCTCGGTTTCGTGGCCAACAACTTCGAGGCCGACTGGCTGCAGCGCAGCTTCGTGACGCTCGACTACTGGTCGATCGAACTCGAAGACGTGATCAGCTCGGTGGCGGCGAATACGATCGTGCAGCGTTGCTTCAACCGCGACAATGCGAACCCGACCTACGACATCAACAACGAGTGGTGCAAGCTCTTCAAGCGTGACCCGAACCTCGGTGGCGTGATCGATCTGTTGCAGCTCTCGCGCAACCAGTCGTTCACCAACACGAGCGGTGTCGACTTGGCCTTCGCTTGGGGTTCTGAGCTTGGCGGCACGGGAGGTACGCTCGACTTCAACGTCGTGACGACCTGGATCGAGAAGTACGAGAGCCAGACCACCAACGTCGATCCGACCTACGACTTCGTGGGCACGATCGGTTCTACGACCGGCAGCTCCACGCCCGAGTGGAAGGTGTCGATCGGTACGACCTATACCCGTGGTCCGGTTCAGTTGCAGCTCTCGTCGCGTTACATCGATTCGATGGTCCACTCGAACACCGTGACCGGTGGCTCGCCGACCTCGAACACCGGTGTGCCGGCGACGTGGTACTTCGATCTGACGGGTCGTTACGAGTTGTCGGGTGGTTTGACCCTCCGCGCTGGTATCAACAACCTGACCAATCAGGAGCCGCGCATCTACACGCCGAACGTTCAGGCCAACACCGACCCGTCGTTGTACGACGTGCTCGGCCGTCGCGCCTTCGTGAGCGTCGATCTGCGTCTCTGATCGTCAGAGCATTGAGCTGAGTAAGCGGCGCGAGGGCAACCTCGCGCCGTTTTTTTTGGTGGCGGCCTAACGACCCGGGACGACGTCGAAGGCGATGGTGAGCCGCGCGTCTACGCTGTGAAAGGGCACGGTGCCGTGCCAGAGATAAGACGGGAACAACACCAGTTCTCCAACGACAGGCTCGATGACTTTCCGCGGTGGGAGGTCAACCCCGTACTCCTCGCTGGGCTGGCCGAATTGCAGGCAGCCTGCCAATGCGTCATCCGGTGTCTTCGTTGGCAAGGAAATGTAATACGCGGAGCTGATCCAACCCTCCTGATGGAAGTGATTGGAATGTCGGCCCCCGTCCTGGAGCAAAACCGACCACGAGCCTGCAAAGCGGATTGCGTTACTGCGGCGCGCCAAAAAGGGATGGCTATCGTCGGTCGAGAACGCATCAAGATACGTGCTCAGCCCCGTGACGATGGAGGCTCTCGTTTGATTCAGCACATCGACGTTACGGCCGAGCAGGTTGCCCGAGGTCTGGGTACCGTTCTTGAGGCTCTGCCTCAAAGGCTCGCGTCGATTCTGGTGCGTGCCGCGAAGGTATTGTTCGAGTGCGGCCAGATGATCATCTCGGAGTTTGATTCTCCAGACGAAGCGATCGTAGTCGCAGAGCCATTGCTCGCGAGGATCATCTAGCAGTCGCCACGCAATACTTTGTGTTGCGAGCAGTGCTTGATCGAACGGGCTCTTCAGAAGTGCGTTATGTAGTACCGCGCTCGCTTTCGCAGGATCTTGGTGAGCGATCAGCGATTTGGCCAGCGTTTCGGCCAGTCGGGGCTGATCGAGCCAGGCCTTCGGCGATTGGGCGAGTGATCGCAAAGCCTCATCGGGTTGTCGTAACTTCAACCACGTTTGCGCATGGAGTGCTGCGAGTGCGGGCTGATCGTCGCGTGCGCGTAGTCTTGAGATAAGTTGTAGCGCCTCGTCATGAAGACCCGAGGAGAATAGCGCTGCTGCGAGCGCGGTCTGCAGCGGCGTGTTATCGGATGCTTCATCGGCTGCTACGCGAAAAGGGGCGAGGGCCTCATCGATCGGAATGCCTTGCTCGAACAGTATTTCGTACCGCATCGCATGGGCTGGCACGTAGTACGGTGCGCGCAACAGGAGCGTGTCTACCTTCTCGATGGCGGTCTTGGTGTCGCCAAGGTCAAAATGCGCGCTCGCTTCGGCGTCGAGTAGCTCGTCCGCTGCAAAACCGGTGCGTCGCGCTTGTTCATAACATTG
>CAIVYV010000060.1 GCA_903910215.1 uncultured Pseudomonadota bacterium | reverse complement strand
TGGATCGGCCCGGCGCAGCTCGGCGACAGCAGCCAGCGCTTGGTCGGGGGTTAGGTCGATGAGACTGGCCGTCAGTTCGGCCGCCTTGCGCTCGGTCGGAGTCACAATGCCCAGCCAGCCCTTGATGAACTTGCCGACGCCCGTGTGCCACACGATGAACACGATGCCGAGCACGGCCAAGGCGATGCAAATCCAGACGAGGGGGGCCACCCACCAGGGCACCTGGTCCTCCACGCCTGTCAACGCCATGTAGATCAGGTCCACGGCGTCGAGGATACGCGCCTGCTCGCCCTGACCGGCTACGGCCTCGGTCTTGATGACCGGAAGACTTGGTTGCGGCGCGTCGGCCTCGACGGCGATGCGCTCGAACCGCTGACCGCTCGAGTGCGCCAGCCGCCGCACCTCGGTCGTGTTGGACGCAATGCGCTCGGACGGGCCTGCGCAGCCGGTCAGTACGACCGCAACGAGTAGCGCAGCTCTCACGGCTCCTCAGGCTCCGCGAAGGTGCTGCCGTCGTAGGTCCAGCCGATCGAGCATGCTTGGCCCCCTGCGACGGCGACAACCTGGGCGCCAGCAGGCGGCTGCCACCGGCTGGTATCGCCGTCCCAAATGATGACGTTCTCCACCACGCCGCCGACGACCAATGCCCACCGCATGCTTCCTCCTAGAAGTAAGTCACCATGACCACCAGCCCGCCGCCGCCACCGCCACCAGCGCCGCTGTCGTAGCCGTTCTCGCTTGCCGCCCCTCCACCGCCCCCGCCGCCGTAGGAACCGCCTGCACCGCCCGCCTGCCCGGCCTGCGCCAGTCCTGAACCGCCACCGCCGCCGCCCGTAGCAGTCATGCCGTTGGAGATTCCATCCTGCGCTAGTTCGGGGTCGTCAGTGTTCCCGCCGAAGGCGGTCGTACCGATGCGTGCCGTGCCTGAACCGTCGCCGCCAAAGCCGGTCAGGTTGGCTGCGGTCAGCCCCGCCCCGCCGCCGCCACCGCCGCATCCCTTGGCGTAGGTCGCTGCAGCTGCGCCGTTGCGGGTTGCCCCCGCTCCCGCTGCACCGCCGTCAAACAGGCCGCCGGTCTGTGCTGCGCCAGCGCTGCCGCCTGCCGTCGTGCCGCCCTGACCGAGGTTGCCGCCGACCGCTCGGCCGTAGTCGCCGGGCAAGTTGCCCAGGCGCGTGGTGCCGCCGTTGCCACCGGCTGCCCCGTTGGTGTCGTTAGTCGTTCGAGCTGCGCCAGCCGTTCCGCCTGCGCCGATGGTGACCGACACAGTCGCGGGCAGCGCCGAAGCGTCCCATGTCGTTTCCGTCACCGCTGCCCCGCTGCCGCCACCACCACCGCCGCGAGCAGTCGAGGCCGCGCCGCGTCGGCCGGAACCACCACCGCCGCCACCGCCGACCATGATGCCCCAAACGATCTTGGCGCCCGTCGGCTTGGTCCATGTTCCGCTGCCGGTGAATACGTCGACCTTTGCCTTTCGACCGTCGATGCGGGCGATGGTGCCACCGTCGAGCTCAAAGAACAGAGCGCCGTCCGCCGTGTTGACGGCAGGTTCACCAGCCACCAGCTGCGCCGTCGTCGGCTCGGCGCCCGCCGTGCTCGAGCGCTTCAGTCGAATTTGGTCGGTCATCAGTACGTCCCCCCGTCGATCTCGTTGATCAGGGCTGTCGGGCACTCGCCGTCATACTGGTTCATGCGCTCAAACAACGCCACGTTCAACCCGTCCGCCTTGGTCACGACAAATGCCCAAACGACGGCGTTGTTGGGCACAGCGAGCAGGTTAAACCCTGCAGCGTTCGCCCTGGTTGCGTTGACGCCACCGGCTGCGACGGCCGCCGTGTTGCCAAACTCGGCAAGGTTGTAGGCCGTCAGTGCCGTCAGTTCAGTCTGCGTGACGGCAGCGACTGCCGTGCCGCCACTGTCGGGCTGGCACAGTTTTAGCGTGTAGGTCCAACGGTTGGACGCCAGCACGGCCGACGAATCAATCTGCATGAGCACTGCCTGAATCCCACTGAAATCAGTGCCGATCAGGTCGCGCAGCTGCGCCTCGTTCTCATAGACAAACGCAGTGACCTGCGTCATCCGGTTCAGCACCGGCGCGGGCATGCCCGCGGCGCCGAACGTGTAGGTTGGGCTGAATTGGCTCATATCACCATGCCGGTAGATCAGTTGTTAGCGCGTTCATCACTTCCTGCGGGAAGATCACGCCAGCCGTGTTGAAGTTGATTTTGGTCGCCGGATACGGCTGCCGCCATGCCACCTTAGACGTCCCGCGTGCCTGGTTGCCGCCGCCGCCCCAGTTGTAGAGCGTGTCGAGCCACAGGCCTCCGTCCGTTGGACGGCGGAACGGAACCTGCTCAAGGTGCCATGCGCCGTCATACAAGAAATTCCAAGACGCTTGCACGGTGCCCTGGCTCAATTCCCTTTCCTCATATCCAAGGAAAACAACCGATCCTGCGGGGAGGTTGATCCACATGGTTGAGTTTCTCTTGTTTGCGTTGTTGATGATGTCTTCCTTAGCCGCAAACGTGGTCATCCAGTAATTGGCTTGGGTGTCGACCAATAGGTTGTAAGTCGTTTCAACGGTGATGGCTGCTCCCACCACCGGGCTACGAGTTGGTTCTCCCATGACGTTGACAACCTGGCCACTGATTAGGCTTGTCGGAGGCGTCGTGGCGTCTCCATTGGTCGGATACGACGATGGCACGACGTAGACGTCGGCTATCCGGTTGCGCTGCTGGTATTGGAGCCTGACCGTGGCGTAGGCGTTGTTCCCAACAATCGGAGCGCTAGCCCGCGCAACGATGCGCCAAGTATTGGCCCGGTCGGGGACAGCCTCGACCTCGACCGAGTCGACGAGCAGCTGCCGGGCGTTCAGGTCAGCCGATCCAACGTACAGGCGCTGTCCGACCTTTGGGATGGTCGACCAGGGCGCACTGGTCCCCTTGGCAAGGGCGTAGATCGTCCAAGTCGTATCGGTGGCGCCGCTGTAGGCCGGGTCGTCTTCGTAGGCCAAATAGGTCCGGGATTCCTGACTGCTAGCCGGTTCCTGCGCGACGTTCAGGTTGGTGCTGTGTGACAGGAATTTGACTTGCCACGCCATTACCGTGCCCCCTTTGAGTTGCGTTCGATCTCGGCGAGGATGTAGGTCTGCCGCTCGAGCTGCATGCGCAGCCCCTCAAACTGTTCGGTTTGGCCGCCAGCGAGAACTGCTCCGGCTTGCATGCGAGTCAATCCGAGTTCAGCAGCCGCCTTGTTGGCAGGATCATCAAATCTCCCCATTTCTGTCCCAGCCATCAGTTGGGAAAGCGGTGAGAGGTTGCCCCCAAGCGCCTCTGATCCGACTGTCCCCGCGTATTGCGCCGCGCCCTCCAAGGACTTAACGATGTTGGACACGAAAGCGCCCGGTCCCTCAAAGAAGGTTTCCAAGGATCGACCAACCGTCGATCCCTTCTGCTGCGCCATGAGTCCAGACATGACTTCCTGCTCGGCCTGCATTTTGATACTGCGCGCTGCTGCCTCGTCCAGACCGGCGCCCACCATGCGCTGGCCGACCTGCATCTTCATTAGTTCGGCCTGTTTCTCTGCCATCATCATCTTGCCGCTGAACGGGGCCATCAGGTCGGCTTGAATCTTTCGCGCCTGGGCGTGGGCTTCCATGACGCTGCTAGCAAAATTGACGATCGGCAGCGCCATAGCGGCGCTGATTGCGCTCCCGATCTGATTGCTCGACTTGCGCAACCGCTCGAGCTCGGCGGTGGCCGTCTGAACGCCCTTGCGCAGGCCACCGATGTCGAAGTCGATTCCTACTCCGAGTCCGACTTTTGCCATAACGCAATCCTTTCGAGAGTCGTCATCCAGTCAGCCTGGCGCGGCTTGCGCCAAGGTTGCACTACCGATTCGGGCTGCCGAGTCAGCCCATACGTCAGGACCGTCAGCAGGTGTTCTATTCGGTCTGCTGCGGTCCAATCCAAGGGTTTGCCATGACCCCCCTAATCAGGGCCGTGGCAAGGTGCAGGTCAAGTGCCGTCGACCCGTGCACGCCGTCGACTCGGGTGCACGACTCGAGCACGAAAGCCTGCTTGTCGGCCTCATCAAGCTGCTCGACCTTCCGCCACTCGGCGACGGTCAGCGGACGGACCTCGAGCCGCCCAGGGAACGACGCTACCGTTGGATCAGTGAACTGCCGCCACATGTCAGGCCCGTGCCACAGTGATTTCGCCGGTGTACTGCCACGACACTGAGGCAGACTGGACGGCATCGCTCGACCAGGACGGGTTGAAGCCGGTGATGATTGCCGATCCGCTGAAGTCGACGCCGCCCGCGCCAGCACCGGACGCAGCAATAACGACCGTAATAGCGGACGTAGTTGGCGTGGCGCCTGCGAACTTCTGCGCCAAATCCAGCGCCCTAGCGTTGTCCATGTGGATCGTCGCCGACCCGGTGACCGTCGGCCGCCCTTGGATGGCGGTGGTCAAGACAGCGCCGAGCGTGGTGGTATCGACGGCCGTGCTCGATGCGGTGATGCTGATATCAGTAGCATCGACGGCCGTTCCGGCGAAGCTGATCGTTGTGCCATTGCTGATGACTGCCATTTTTTAGCCTCCTGTTGCCCAAATGCGGTAGGTCTGACGAACCACACGCGGGCCGTCATCCGTCCCTTCTTGATCGTCCATGCGCTCGACGTCCTCGCCGTCAGTACCGGACCACCGAATCTGCGTGCCGTCGACTACGCCGTAGGTCGTGTTGTCGTTGAGAACGTCCGACACAACCGCCGCTAGCGATCGAGCACCTGACAGGGTCGTGGCAATGCAGTCGATCGACACTGAGAACTCAGCGAGACTGGTGGTCCCCGTCAGCGTCCGCACCGGAGTCCGAGCGTCGACGCTGTAGACGATGGCAGGCAGCGCCGTGCCCTCGCGGCGCCATTCCGGGCTAATGCGAGTGCTGACCAGTCCGGTCACCGCAATATCGTCGGAAAGCCTGCGACGCAGGGCAGTCTCGATGCTCACGACTTTTTCCTTTTCAGGTTGGCCTTCCGGACGAGGTCGTCAAATTGCTCCTCGATGACCGTTGCAAGGTCTTCTAGCGCCACCTTCGGCGGGAACTGGTCTTGCGTTGCTTTTTTGATGCCCCAGCCCGGCTTGGAGTCGACGATTGGCGCAACGTAGCTGCGCGGCTTGCGCTTGTATCGCATGCCCGCCCGTGCGGTGGTCTTTTCGCCGCGGGTGTCGGCGTTCGACTGGATCACCGACGCAGACGCCTTTCTCAGGCTCATTTGCGTGCCGTAACTGCGGTGGGTGGCACCATGGCTACGCCAGTTGTCCTGGTACATCTTCCGAAGTCGTGTCAGGCTGCGTCGCAGAAGTTGCTTGGCCAAATTGCGACTGACTCGGTCAGGTAGAACCAAGAAGACCCGTTCGGCTCGCAGAAGTTGCTCGTCTGCTCGCACGCTGCCCTTGCCGCGCATCTGCTCAAACGCAAATGCGGCGTTCCGCTGTTTGCGTGCAAACGCAACAGAATTGGCGTAGTGCTCGGGGCTGTTGAACGTGGGGCCGCGGCGGAAGCTCATGCCGTCACCTCGAGCGCCTCAATGTGCAGTTCCATCCGCCGCAGGTCAGGATCGACCACGCCCGTCAGCTCGAGCGTGCGGTCGGTCTTGCCCGTCTCGCGCAGCAGGATGCGGCTTTTGATCGTCACCGAGTCGATCCACGGGATGACAATGCGGTAGGCGCTCTGTCCCCTGGTCACGTCGACCGATTCGATGCTGCGCCCATCTGCGTTCTCGATGTAGCCGAGCACCGTAGCGAGCGTCGACCATGTCTTGGTCCCCTGCCCGTAGGAGTCCACCGACATGCTGTAGTTCTGCACCGCCATCTCGTGGCGGTACATGCCACGCGGGGTCATGCGATCGCCCTCTCTTTGAGCATGGCCGTCAGCATCTGCTGGGCCTTGCCCTCGATGGCCCCAGTGCTGTCGCCGCGGTCGGCGTACAGGCGGGCGCACAGCTGCAGGACGAGCATGTTGATGTAGTGATCGCCGACCAGCGTGGTCCAGTTGATGGCCACGGGCCGCGTGTATTCCTCGTCAACCAGGACGGCCAGCCGCTCGCCGTCCCAGTGCTTTTCCGGTGTGACGGTCTGCACGACGTCGTCCTCGTCGGTGTAGACCATCTGCAACGTGCCAGCCGTGTTCACCGGCTGAATGGGCAGCACAATCCAGACGTCGCCCTCATCGGACACGGTGTAGGTGCGCTCGAGCGCCTGCACCGACAGGCCGGTAGTCCGCTCGACGGTTTCGCGGGCCGCCGGAAGCAGGATCGTGCCAATGTAGGTGTCGTCCTGCGTGTGGAACACGCGCAGGTGCGTCTTGACGTCGCTAGTCGTGAGTGCTGGCATGGGAAAGGCGGGTAGGAGGTTTCCCCCCTACCCGCCCGGGGTCACTGGCTGATGTCAGGCCTTGTTGATGATCACGCCGCCTGCGCGCTTGTCGACGATCTGCGCGTCCGAACGCATCGAACTGCGGTAGTTGATGATGCCGCTGCCGCTGCTCGAGTAGGGATCGACAACAAACGACACTTCCTTGCGGTCGACGATGCGGTAGGCGCGCGCGAGGTCGCCGAACCAAATCAGGTTGCGTGCCGTGCCGGACAGGTACACATCGGCAAACTCACTGATGTAGACCGGACGGCCCATCAGCATGCCAGCCGCACCGTCCTGCAGCATCATGCCCTGCATGCCGTCGTACAGGTAGGTGCCAGTGGTGGCAGCCTTGAGCTGCAGCAGTGAGCCCCAGGTCGCCTGGTTCATGATCCAGCTGCCGTTCTGCGCGTACGCCGTGGGGACCGTGGTGTACAGGCTGATGATGTCGTCAAAGTCAGGCGCGACGTTCGTTGCGCCAGTCTTCACCGAGTACTGCCAAGACGTGTCGTCGTACAGAATGCCCTGCTCCTGGCTGCTCCCGGTACCCTTGGTGTGCTTCTCAGCACGGTACTTGCCATGCGCACGGGCATGGTCTGCCACCACCTCGGCTGCGATGTCGATGGAGGAATCGAACAGCAGTTCCTCCGTCACCGGCGTCGTGGCCGTTGCCTTGTACGCGCCGAAGGTCTTCAGAATGGTGGTGAAGTTGGATTCGGTGTACGCCACCGTCTCTGCCGTAGCAGTGACGGTCGTACGGCTGTCGATCACAGGGAGTCGCAGGTTGTTGGGGACCGTCTGCACCGTCGCCAACTGACGGATGGGATCGGCCCAGTCGAGCCACTTGACGAACTCACCAGTCATGACCGACTGCGGGACGGTGTTGCCTGCGGTCGCAGCAGTGCCAACGGTCAACGTGGTGCGCAGGTCCAGCGAGCCGGAACCCTCGCGGCCACGCGTGGCAAAGAACCTCGCCAGTTCGGCATCGTTCCCGCCGCCGCGGTTCTCAGGACGAGCCACAACCTGGCTGTTCTTGGCCTTGATGGCGTCGAGACGGCCACGAACGGCCATGCCCTCGAGCTGCGCGTCGATGCCACGGATTTCTTCTTCCGCCAGGTCGAACGCACGGACGGCGTCCGGCGTGGCAACGGTGGCGTGGTTCTCGCACGCAGCGACAAGCTGCGCACGCTTTTCAAGCAGTGATTCACGGTTCATTTCTTCAGTTCTCCAAGCCGCAGCCGCAAGAACCGGCCAACGAGGCCGGTGTGGTGTGAGAACGCCCGTACCGCGGCCGCGGTCGCCTCATAGGCGGGCGTGTGAACAAGACTGACCTCGTAGAGCCGGGCGCTGAGGACGCTGCGACGGTTGCCCGTCCACTTGTCCTTGTCCGCCACAAACCCAAACGACATGTGCTGGTAGATGCCGTCGCGCAGGAGCACGCGCATGTCCTGCCCGTCTCGGGTGTCGGGCAGCTGCGCACGGAACGACACGCCGCGCTCGCCCTCCTCAAGCACGAGCGTGCCGCTGCGCGTGTCGGCGAGCACACGCCCACCGTCGTGCTCAACCAGCATGGCGACGTTTCGCTTGCCGATGTCCTCGGCAAATGCACCCCTCTCGATCGTCTCGATGAACGGGAGCGGCTGGCTGTCGGTCCCGTAGGGGATGGCGATGCCGCTGACGGTGTTGCCGTCGACTTCGGCGCGGCATTCGATGCTGCGTCGGTCAATCTGCATCGGGTGACTCGCTTTCCTCGTCCTCGCGGTCGCCGTTCACCTCGGCCTGTCCGGCCGCCGTGTCCAGGCGCTGCATCAGCTCGTCAGCCATGGGGTCCTTGACCGGCTGCATGCCGATGAACCACCGTGCGTCGTTAGGGGTGAGAACGCCAGCCATGACGAGCTTGGACAGCTCCTTGGCGGTGTCTTTCATCGTGCCGCGCAGCAGCTCCTGCAGGTCGTGCTCTACCCGGTAGCCGGGCAGCAGCTTGGCCATCAGTTCGGACTCGATGCGCCGAGCCCAAGGGCGCAGGGTCTGGTCGACGAGTGCGCGCTGGGCGTCGAGCGTGACCTGTGTGCCACTTTCTGTCGCAGCGAGGAACGACAGCGGGATGTTCAGTGCACGGGCGATCTCGCCCATGGCTGCCGTCCTGGCGTTGGTCAGCGCAGACAGGTCATCGGAACCGCTGACGCCCTCGATGCTGCCGCCGCCGTCGATGATCAGCGGCTCGCCTGAGCCGTTCGCCCGCGAGTGCTTGGCCTTCCACGCCAACAGGATCGACTGCTTGGCCTGCTCGCTGATCGGCGTGGGAAACTTGAACGCCAGCCGACGGGTCGTGCCCGTCGCGGCCATGGTCGCTGCCCACTGGTCGAGGTTGGCAATCAGCTCGAGCTGCGTGCGACACTTGTCGAGCGGGCTTTCGCCGATGAAAGCCCACCGGCTGTAGCCCGACTTCACGTGAATCAGGTCAGCCGAGGCAACCGCCTGCCCGTCGAGCAGGTACTGGTACGGGTCGCTAGCCCAGTTGATCGTGACGCGGCCGCGATCGAGCGGGATGATTTCGGCGACTTCCCCGCTGTACGTCCGTGCGAGGTAGGCGTAGGCGTTGCCCTGGCTGATCGACTCAGTGACCAGCCACCGGCGCAGGTCCCAGCCATTGACCATTTCGGTCGCCCGGCCAGTCAGCAGGTTCAGGGCAGCCGGGTAGACCTCCTGATCCTGCGAGTCGTAGACGCAGATGCTGACGCTGGCGAGCATGCCAGCCACGCCCTCGACAGCCCGCTGCACGCCGGGCAGCGCCTCGATGTCGCCGACGCTCGAGGAGTCGACAAGCATGGAGGCGTCGAAGCCGCCAATGAAGTAGCGCCGCAGGCGTGAAAGCAGGCTCACGCCTCACCCAGTTTGAGTACGCGCTTTTTCTGTCAATAGGCGGCTGTGACATTTCTCGTCACATTGCGGAAATAGTCGCCGCGTCCGCTAGGTGGCGGTCAGATGGTCATGATGCCACTGGCAGCAACCCATTGGTTGGACCGCCCGCGCAGCTCGTACAGGCGGGCTGCGTTACACGCTGCAACCAGGGCGTCAATGTTCTGCCCGTCCCGTTTGTAGAGCTTCGTCAGGCCGCCGTCGTAGGTCTTGGTTTCGGCGTGCCGCAGTTGGTGCAGCAGCACCGGGTCGTCGTGGTAGCGCAGCGCCCGTTGGCGCAGGAGCGCCACGAAAGTCGACCATGCCGGTGCCTGCTCTTTGAGCGCCTGGCTGCGGGCCTCGACGGGTAAGTTGAGTTTTTCGACCAGCACTGCGCGCACCCAGTTCTGCGTCCAGCCGACTTCGTCGACGCCGACCACCTCGAGTTGCAACGTCTTTGCCAGCGTCTCCAGCAGCGCCTCGACGGCATGGAAGTCGACCAATTGGCCGTCGTTCCAGTGCACCTCACCCTTTTGGACCATGTCGTGCAGCCATGGCCGGTTCTGTTTCATCGACTCGAGGTCGCCGCAGGTGAAAGACCAGGTGCGCAGCAGCCCCCACTCGCCGCCGTCGACCACCACGCCCACGCTCGTCAGGTCGGCCCGAGCGCCCACGACGCTGCCCAGGCTGAAGTCGATGAACACCCATGCCCGCCGCCCGCGCACGCTGTCCAGTTCCCAGTCGAACCGGGCTTTCTCGAGGACGACCGGGTCAATGCCGACCGCCGCTAGGCTGCCGCCGGGGAGGTTCAGGCGCTGGGTGCGGAATTCCTCGACGCCCGACGCCCTCGAGCCGAGGAACGCCAATTCGGAGCGGATGGACGCCTCGGTGATGTGCCCGCCCTCGATCCACAGCTGCGGGTTGGCCTTGCGCCACTGCCGCGGGTCGTGGATGTCTGCACCGGCGTCCGACGCCCAGTGGTGCACGCACCAGTCCTCCCGCAGACGCCCTCCGAGCAGCTGCTGCTCTGCTTCCTGCCGCCAGCCCGCCCATGGCAGGCTCAGGTCGTCGTCGGCGGTGGTGGTCATCAGCAGGCGCCCCTCGGGCGTCTTGGTCGCCGCCGTCATCAACCGGCTGAGGTACTCACCCTCGAGCCGGGCCGCTTCGTCGGCGAGCACGAGCGCCGGGGTAATGCCGTCCGCTCGCCGTGGGTCTCGGGCCACCGGCAGGAAACGCCCCTTGCCATGCCGGAGCACCGGCTGCGTGTTGGACAGGCGGGCACGCCAGGGCGATGACTTGCCGTCCGCCGGGTGGTGGATCGTCGCCAACGACTCGACCGACAGACGGGCCTGCGCAAGGGCCGTAGCGGCGCTCACAACGAGTTTGTCGGCGTCGGGGTCTCTCAGCACCCATCCGGCTAGCAAGGCGGCTAGGAGCGTCTTCCCGTGGCTGCGCGGCACCGAAAACGAGATGACGCGGGCAGGATCCCTGCGGGCGATTACGTCGGCGAGCACCGGCACCCAGTACGGGTACAGCACCACCCCCGCCGGTAGCGTCGCGGCGAACGCATCGACAACCGCCCCGTCGTAGCCGTCAGCCTCAGCCCGTCGGGCAAACGCAGTCAGCGACGCCGACGTAACGGCGGAAACCTCGTTGGACGCAGCAGTTGCGTACGCCCAGCGTGTCGATGTTTCAAGGATGGGTGAAAGTTGTTTGATAGATTGTCGGGCGACGACGGGTGGACAGTTTGGGGGGTATACCCCCCCTATGGGGGGGGTACCCTCGTTTCTACGCTAAAAACGCGGTTTTTACCCTACTTAGGTGACACAACCCCCGTTTTTGAGCCGTTATGGGCTGTTGTGTGACAGTCCTTGCAAAGGAACCTGACATTGCGTGCATCGAACTCCCTTGATGGGTCATCGTGCACACGCACGACATGGTGCGCCTCGAGGTAGTCGCACACTGCCTTGCACTGCTCGCATGCGTAGATCCCTCGAGCATGCCGCAGCTGCTCTTTGAACCTATGCCACTTGGCACCTCTGCCCTTGCCCTTCGGCTCGGGCTTGGATGGCAGCATCGGATCCCACTTGCGTGGTAGTCCCATCAGCCGTCCCTCATGCGCTGCGCCTCGAGGTCGCGCATGAACTGGGGAACGTCGTGCAGGCGCAGGACGATCAGCCATTCACAGTCGTCTGCCCGCATGAGCAGCGCAGTGTGGTCGAGCCTGACCGCGCTGGTCGCCTGGTCGAGTTCTGCCCGCTGCATGATCGACTCGACGCCCAGGCGGGCGTAGCGCTTGACCTCCCACTTCCAGAACGTCATTGAGGTGTCCAGGTCGCTGGCACCGTCGACGCCGTTGCGCGCCGACCGCTGGGCAGCGATGCCCAAGTGCTGGCGCAGCTTCTCAGCCGCCTCGAGTTCGCCCCGTGCGCCCTTGGCGCGTTGTGCTCGGCCCATTAGCCCTCCTCCTCGTACCGCCGACGCTCAATGTCGGCGATCTCGTATCGATGGCATTTGGCCCGTAGTCGCTGGTTCTCGACGGCCATGGCTTTCAGTTCGCTTTCGAGCACCTCAACACGCTTCCGCGTTTCGGCTGCTCGATCGATCATCAGCATCATCGCCCTGGCGAGGGTGTCGGCTTGGGCTTGTTCTGGTGTTTCAGGCATGACGCACCTTGTCAAAGAGGTAACCCCAGCCGAGGGAGTCGGCTTGCAAACGAAACTCATCCTGAACCGGTTGCGTCTGGCAGAACTCCCATGCCTCACCCTTAGTCCTACTGACGCCGTTGAACTGATCGAACTTGTCGAGTTTGATGAGGACAACAAGCCACAAAAACTCCATCCTTGCGGCATCTCGTTCCATTTCCATTTCGACACGCTCCCTGCCAAGCAGTCTGTTCAAGTCCTCCATGTAGCCCAACACCATTTCAAGCTCGCCAAGGATGGCTGGGCGTTTCACCGTCAGCCCATGATCCAAGTCATCCCCACTCGGCTGACTGCAACCGCAGCCACACTTCATGTAACTGCCCTTGTCTTTCAACGGCTGACCGCACTTCCAGCCAAAGCCATCGATCTTTTCCAAACGCTTCAACAGGTCGGGTTTGTTGTCATCCATTGCTGTTTTCCTCGTTTTCCGGCTCGATATAGCCATCGCTCAATCGTTCGTGATCCGGCCATAGGGCCGGGTTGACGTCCATGCACTCCAGTGCCTCGTTGAGGTTCGCCAGGATGAGCCGCAGGGTGGCAAAATCGACCCCGTCGCCTGCGTGTTCCCTGGCGATCAAAACCTGCACTTCGGTGCACCACTTTTTGACCAGCAGTGCGCGTGAGTTTGGCTGCTCGCTGTCGGCGCTGTGCAGCGGCATCTGCCGGATGTCGCTGGGCTGCATGGGCCGACCGAACCTGTCGTTGTACGCCAGCACCCAGCCGATACAACCACCGGACAGGTGCTGGCTGATGTGTGGCCCCAGGTATTCGGCCAACGTGTGCCAAGTCTCAGGGTCGCCGTCCGACACGAACTTCCTCGTCTGCTGGAACGGGTTGGCAAGCAGCCAACCGGCTAGCCGGTATTCCCACACCCCGGCGTATCGGTGGAAGCGCTTCGACTCGTTCATGCTTCACCCCCGTCCGGCTCGACGCAAGCGATCCCCGCTTCATGCGGGGGAGCGCCGTCGGACGAGCCGAGAGCTGCATAGGCCCTTTCGATTTGCTCGATGAGGTGGTCCGGCAACGGATGACGCGCAAGCGTCATGCCGTCGATCTTGTTTTGACCGTAGGGGGGGCTTGACAAAGCCCCCTCATCGGGTGTACGACTCGGAGCGTCCGCGCCGCTTCGACTTGCGCTTGCGTCGCTCGCCCGAGTCGACCCCTCAGGGGGGGAGTCCGAGGGGGGGAGAGCGGACAGCCGATCATAGGTGTACTGGTAGGTCGACTGACGGTTGGTGATCGACTTGGCCATTAGCGCGTACATGTGGCAAAGCATGTCGGTTTCCTGTTCCGGCGTGGCCAGCGTCTCATCAGCGTCGAGGTCTTGGTACCAGCCGTTGTCGCCAGGGCGGCACCACCTCGCCTGGACGCGACTGCCCGGATGCTGCTTGCTGACCCGCCGGGCTTCCTGTTCGGTCTTAAAGACCTGCACGTTCTCGCTGTAGCGCTTGGGGAAGACCCAGTAATCCACGATGAAGGCATTTTGCCGTGGTTGCTGCTCCTGCGGCTCGGCTGGCAACACCTTCTCGTAGAACTCGAGCAGCTGCTGCAACGTCAGGAACCGCTTGGCGTGCTTCGACATGGCCAGCGTGATGGCCTCGCGCATCCAGCGCTGCTTCAGGTTCGCACACCGCTGATGAAACTGCTCTTTGGCGGGGTCCGGCGCTTTCTCCAAACTAGGGAAACACCGCAGCAGGTAGTCCCAGTTCTCTTTCCAGGACAGTTGGTCAGAATGGGATGTCAATTTCCACCCCCCCGTCGTTGTCGGGCTTGTAGGCCTCGACGGTCTCGAAGTTCCAGTAGACGGCGTCGTTCTTCTCGGTGCGCGTCACGCCCTTGAGCCGCACCATGCTGCCCATTCCCTCGGGAATCGTCCACCGGCGGAACGTGCTGAACCGGGTCCGGTTGGGGTCGCTCCACAGGATGACGCTGGTCGGCGACTTGGGGCCGCCGCCCTCGGTCAGTTTGGTCACGATGCCGACGGCGTCGGCGTAATAGACCTTCGTGCGTCCGCCGGTCTTCCCGTCGGTGCCCAGTTCGCGCACCTTCCAGACTGGCCGCAGCTCGAGCGGAGAGAACGCCAGCGGGAACCGCTCCGGCGGCTCGTCAGGCAGGTCGCCAGCCGGTGCGGGCGCCGGTGCTCGAGCAGGCGGGTCAAAGGGAACGACGGTGGCGGGCGGGGGCACGGCTACTTCGCCGCGTGGAACCCCCCGCCCTACCGCCGCTTCTCCGTCGTCGTCGACACCAGCCGGAACGGCGGCCAAAGCAGACAGGCCGAAACGACGGGCGTAGGTGATGGCGCTGCCGACGCCCTGGGCGTCGTGCTTTCCGGGTGCGATGTGCAGGGTCGACTCAATCCACTCGCCGGTGTCGGCGTGCAGCAGACGGGTCGTGACGAACACGAACCCGTCCGCGTAGCCGGTGCCCTGGGCGATGGCGATTCCGTGCTTTGACAGCGCCGGACGGCATGCCTCGTCGACTGCTTGCAGGTCGGCGTACTTGGACCGGAAGTGTGGATTGGTCGCGTCCTTGACCGCGACCCCGATTTCGCGCTGCGCAGCTGCGAGCGCCTTGGCGATTGCGCCAATCGTTGGACTGGTGATCACGCCCCCACCTCCCCGTACATCCAGCCAGTTTGCGGGTCGATGTCGGACAGCGGCAGGCCATCGTCGGCCAGTTCAGACGGTTCAGGA
>CAIVYV010000059.1 GCA_903910215.1 uncultured Pseudomonadota bacterium | reverse complement strand
CCGCCAACGACCCACCCCGGCCGCCTCCAGAAGGCCGCGACCCTGCAGCGTCGAGACGACCGCATCGATCGAGGCATAAAGCAGGCCCGTCGTGCTCTCGAAACCGGCCTCGTCAAAGCCCTCAGCGAGGCGCAACGCATTCAACATGTACTCGAACGGCCGTTGCTCGAGCGGCACGGCAGCCCAAGTGATCGCACCTCTAGGATCACGCTGGTAGCGGCGCGGTTCGCGGGTCTGATGACTGCGCAGGATCTCGAACTCACCCGTGTCGGGATCGATACGGCTCCACTTGCCGTGCGCGCCGGCACCCGCACCGATGTAGTCGCCAAAGCGCCAATAAAGGAGATTGTGCGCGCACTCACGTCCGCGCCGAGCGTGCGCCGAGACCTCGTATTGGTGATAGCCCTGTTGCTCGAGTCGTTCGAGCGCGGCCTGCAGCGTGATCTCGACGGTCTCTTCACTCGGCAAATTGCCGGGTGGTTGTGCGGCGAAAGGCGTGCCCGGCTCGAGCGTCAGATGGTAGTGCGACACCTGTGCCGGTTGCAGCGCCATCGCTGCATCGAGATCGCGCATCGCCCCTTCTACCGACTGCTCGGGAAGGCCGTACATCAAGTCGATGTTGAAGTTATCGATACCGGCCGCATGCAATTCGCTCGCTGACCGATGAACATCCTCAGGCAGGTGGATTCGGCCCAGGCGGCGTAACGCCTCGCGATCGAAAGTCTGTGCGCCCAAAGAAATTCGATTGACGCCGGCTGCGGCATAAGCCGAAAAAAGTCCGCGCTCCACCGTGGCGGGGTTAGCCTCGAGCGTGATTTCTGCATCGACCGACACAGAATGCATTTCTTTGATTCGATCGAGAACACGGGCGATCGATTCGGGGGAAAACAGGCTTGGTGTGCCACCGCCCATGAACACGGTGGTAATGGGCCGGTCCGAGATAAAGTCACCGCGCAACTCGAGTTGCGTCTCGACATCGAGCAGTAACGCTTCGACGTAGGCGCGCTCGCCAAGCGGCTCGCGCAGCGTGTAGGAATTGAAGTCGCAGTAAGGACACTTGCTGACGCACCACGGGAAGTGCAGATAAAGACCCAGTGGAATGGCAAACGCGTCTGACACGACGCTAGCGCGAGTTTGCCGCCAAGGCGGCAGAACTACGCGCGAGAAAATCACGCAGTGCCATCGCTCGATGACTGCGAAGATTTTTCTCGCTCGATGACATTTCTGCTGCGCTCATGTGCGTATGCAGATCGGCGAAAACCGGATCGTAGCCGAAGCCCCCGCTGCCTCGCGGTGCAGGAAGAATGTAGCCCTCCCAAACACCTTCGCCGATGATCGGATCAGGATCGTCAGCCGAGCGCACGAACGCGATCACGCAACGAAAACGCGCCTGGCGCTGCCCCTCGGGTACTGCCGCGAGCGCCGCGAGCAACTTCGCAAGATTATCGGCATCGCTCGCTTCTGGACCTGCGTACCTTGCCGAATACACACTGGGCGCACCACCAAGCACCTCTACCTCGAGGCCAGAATCGTCGGCCAGCGCGGCATAGCCGCTGTGCAGCGCGGCATAGCGGGCTTTCAGGAGCGCATTACCGCGAAAGCTGTGTTCCGTTTCTTCGGGCGGTTCGATACCGAAGACCGACTGCGGTTGAACCTGCCAGCCGAGCGGTTGCAGCAACTCATCGAACTCGCGCAACTTGCCACGGTTGCCGCTCGCCAGAACCAGTTTCTGTATCGGCAGCGTCATACCGCCGGCGCGGCTAGCACCGCACGCTGCAAAGCGTGCAGACGATCGATACCGCTCGCGGCCAGATCGAGCAACGTGTCGAGTTCGTCGCGGCGGAAGGCGTGACCTTCGGCCGTGCCCTGCACTTCGACAAACGCGCCGCCATCTTTCATGACCACATTCATGTCGGTCTCGGCCTGTGAATCCTCGGCGTAGTCGAGATCGAGTACCGGAACACCGCCGCAGATGCCGACCGATACGGCAGCCACCTGACCATGCAACGGCGAAGCGCCTAGGACACCGCGACGGATCAATAAATTGCAGGCGTCGACCAGGGCGACGTAGCTGCCCGTGATCGCCGCAGTCCGCGTACCCCCATCGGCTTGCAGCACATCGCAGTCGAGCGTGACGGTACGCTCGCCGAGCGCCGACATGTCCATGACGGCACGCAAGCTGCGTCCGATCAAACGCTGGATCTCCTGAGTACGCCCACTTTGCTTGCCCTTGGCAGCCTCTCGCGACGATCGGGTGTGCGTAGCCCTAGGTAGCATGCCGTATTCAGCCGTGACCCAACCTTGACCCTTACCGCGCAGAA
This sequence comes from uncultured Pseudomonadota bacterium, assembly GCA_903910215.1. Taxonomy (GTDB): domain Bacteria; phylum Pseudomonadota; class Gammaproteobacteria; order Steroidobacterales; family Steroidobacteraceae; genus UBA964. Next base: position 19,308 of record CAIVYV010000059.1, on the reverse strand, counting down.
AGCCGGGGACGCCCTCCTCGATACTCGCCGTGCACAACACACGGGTACCGCCGAACTCCACCAATACGGCGCCTTCGGCGTGGCGCGTATAGCCGCGTTGGAAACGAACATCGCGCATTTGGTCTGGCGTACGGCCGCTGGGTCTTTGATACATGGGCTTGATCCGTCCGGTATAAACTGCGCGCTTTATACATGATCGGGCTCACATGATCAGCAGCATGACCGGGTTCGCCCGGCTCGAGCAAAGCGGCTCGTATGGTCAACTGACCTGCGAAGTGCGCAGTGTCAATCATCGCTACCTGGAACCGGGCTTTCGTCTGCCGGAGGAGTTGCGCGCACTCGAGAGCGAGCTGCGACAGACGCTCGCGCGCGAACTGCGTCGTGGCAAGGTCGACTGCACGATCCACTTGCGCGGCTCGCATGAGGCGGAGCGTGAACTGCTGGTGGACGATGAGGCGGTTGATCGTCTACTCGCACGCAGCCGGGACATCACCGAGCGCGCGGCAGCGAAGGGCTTGGGTGCGAGCCATTTGTCGTCGATCGATCCGATCGAGGTCTTGCGCTGGCCGGGCGTGCTGCGCGAACAGGCTACCGAAACAGAAAGCCTGCATGCGGCTTGTAGACAGCTCTTCGTCGCCACCGTGCGACAACTGGCTGAAGCCCGGCATCGTGAAGGCGAACGTTTGCAGGAACTCGTCGAACAACGTTGTGTCGCACTGGCCGAACTGGTCACCACGGTCCGATCACGATTACCGGAGTGGCGCCAGCGTTGGCGCGACAAGTTGCGCGAGCGACTCGCCGAACTCGCCGTGCAAGTGGATGCCGACCGTTTCGAACAAGAGGTCGCCTTGATCCTGCAACGCGCCGATGTAGACGAGGAACTCGATCGACTCGATGGCCATCTCGTCGAAATACGCCGTGTCATGGCGGGTAGCGAAGCGGCAGGTCGACGCCTCGACTTCCTGATGCAGGAGTTGAACCGTGAGGCCAATACCCTGTCGTCGAAGTCGCAGGAACTCGACACCACACGCATCGCAGTCGATATGAAGGTGCTAATCGAACAGATGCGCGAGCAGATTCAGAACATCGAGTGACTGCTTCAACATGACAGCCTCCACCGGTGGTCGACTGTTCGTGATTGCCGCGCCGTCCGGCGCTGGCAAAACCAGTCTCGTCAAAGCTTTGCTGCAACGCATCCCGAATCTGCGAGTATGCGTATCGCATACGACTCGACCACGCCGTCCCAATGAAATCGACGGTCGCGACTATCATTTCGTCGATGTGCCGACCTTCGAGGCCATGATCGCGGCGGACGGCTTTCTCGAATATGCGCCGGTTTTTGACAACTACTACGGTACGAGCCGCACAGCGCTTGCCGAGGCATTCGGTCGCGGTCATGACGTCATGCTGGAAATCGATTGGCAGGGGGCCGAGCAGGTCCGGCGACGCACGACCGATCCCAAGAGCGGGCGGGCGGGCTGCACGGGCATCTTCGTGTTGCCCCCGTCACGCGCCGAACTCGAGCGGCGTCTGCGCGAACGCCGCACCGACAGCGATGCCGTCATCGCCAGGCGTCTACAGGATGCGGTCAGCGACATGCGCCACTACCACGAGTTCGATTACGTGATCGTCAACGACGACTTCGAGCGCGCCCTCGACGATCTTGAGCGAGTCATCGCCGACGGCGGTCGGGAGCTGCAAGCTGATCGACCACAACTACGCCCTCTGCTTGACGAATTGCTGGCCTGAATTGCCGATTTGGCCTGACTTCCCCTATACTTATCGACCCTTTCTCAGGTTTTTCGGGGATTCCCCGAGGCTCTCATGGCACGTATCACCGTCGAAGACTGTCTACAAAACGTCGACAACATTTTCCAGCTCGTACTGCTCGCCTCACAGCGCGCTCGTCGACTGGCGAACGGCGCTGAATCGACCGTGCCTTGGGAAAACGACAAGCCGACGGTCGTCGCACTGCGCGAAATCGCCGCCGGCAACATCACGGCCGAGATGCTGCTCGAGCCGGAGCCGGAACCCGAACCGGAACCGAGCCTGTTGCCGGACATCATGGAACCCGATCCGGGCTTCCGTGCGCCGCAATTCGGCCTCGGAGACTGATTCGGTTTCCTAACGCTTGGGCTATGCCGGCACGCTACTGGGTTTTCTGCCTGGCGGGTCCACGCCCGGCTTGAAGGAACTGTTGGCGGCTGCGCAAAGCTACCTGCCGCCAGAGCAAGTCGAACGCATCCGCATCGCCGCCGAATTTGGCGCCGAAGCGCATAAAGGCCAGAAGAGAAAGACCGGCGAGCCTTACATCGCCCACCCGGTCGCTGCCGGCGTCATTCTGGCCGGTCTCCGTGTCGATGCCGACACCATCGTGGCGGCGATCCTGCACGATGTCATCGAAGACACCCCTGTCGCCAAGGAAGAACTGGCACGCCGTTTCGGCGAAACGGTCGCCGAGATCGTCGATGGGGTCACCAAACTCGATCAGATCCAGTTCAAGAGTCGCGAGGAGGCGCAAGCGGAATCCTTCCGCAAAATGCTGCTAGCGATGGTGCGCGATCTGCGCGTTATTCTGGTCAAACTCGCCGATCGCCTGCACAACATGCGCACGATCGAGGGCATGTCGCCGGTCCGTCGACGCGCCATTGCCCGTGAGACTCTCGAAATCTTTGCTCCTCTAGCTGAGCGTCTCGGACTCTATGCGATGAAACTCGAGCTCGAGGACCTCGGGTTTCGCGCCCTGTATCCACAGCGCTATCGAGTCATTGAAAAAGCCATCAAGCGTGCGCGTGGTCATCAAAAAGAGTTTTTAGGCAAGATCTCTGAGAACATCAGCATTGCGCTTGCCAAGGCCGGCATCGAAGCTGAAGTCGATACGCGGGAAAAACACTTGTACAGCATCTACAAGAAGATGCTGCGAAAACGCTCCGCGCTCTCGGAGATCGTCGATGTCTACGGTCTGCGCCTAGTCGTTGCGAGCGTAGACGAATGTTATCGTGCACTCGGTGTCGTGCATGGGGCTTACAAGCCGATGCCGGGTCGCTTTAAAGATTACATCGCGATCCCCCGCGTCAACGGTTACCAATCGCTGCACACCACTTTGTTCGGCCCTAATGGATTGCCGATCGAAGCGCAGATACGCACTCGCGACATGCATCGGGTGGCAGAGTCGGGTATCGCTGCGCATTGGAAATACAAGAGCGGTGATGGTTCACCCGCCTACGAGCAAGCCCAAGCGCGCGAATGGCTCAACAATCTGATCTCCATGCAGGAGAGCGGATCTTCGGAAGAGTTTCTCGAAAGTGTCCGCGTCGATCTCTTCCCGGACAAGGTCTATCTCTTCACCCCCAAGGGCAAGATCTTGCGGCTTCCCCGTGGTGCGACTGTGGTCGACTTCGCCTACGCGGTGCATACCGATATCGGCAATCGTTGTGTCGCGGCGAAGGTCGATCGTCGGCTGACACCGCTACGAACGCAGCTGCGCAACGGTCAAACCGTCGAGATCGTGACGGCGCCAGGCGCGATGCCGAATCCGGCATGGGTGAACTTCGTCGTAACGGCCAAAGCCCGAACGGCCATCCGCAATTATTTGAAGAGCTTGCGTCGCTCGGAGGCTATCGAGCTCGGCCAGCGACTGATCAATCAATCTTTAGCTGAGTTCAATCTCTCGTTGACCGACATCAGCGAGATGACTCTGGCTGCCACCGTCGGCGAACTCGGCATGGTCGACGCAGACGAACTGTTCGAAAAGGTCGGGCTAGGCGAACGCCTCGCTCCCCTGATTGCGCGAAGACTGGGCCCAGCCAACCCTCTGCAAACGGGAAGCGACTCGCTCGATGACAGTCTCGATGCCGGCAATGCGGCGCCCGCGCCGCTGTCGGTGGCCGGAACCGAAGGACTGCTCGTTAGCTACGCGCGCTGCTGTTTCCCGGTGCCGGGCGATCCGATCCTCGCTTATCTCTCGAGTGGCCGCGGCATCATCGTCCATCGCGAAGACTGTGCGAACGTCGACGATTATCGAAAACACCCCGAGAAGTGGCTCTCGGTCACCTGGGCCGAAAAGCCCGAAAGACTCTTCGGCAGCGAGCTACGCGTCGAAGTCGCCAATCGCATGGGCGTTCTGGCCGCGGTGGCTGCCGCCATCGCTGGAACCGAAACCAACATCGATCACGTCGCGCTCGAAGAGCGCGATGCAGAAACCTCCGTGCTCATTTTCGAAGTCAAGGTTAGGGACCGAACCCACTTGGCGCGCGTGATGCGCGTGATTCGCCACATGCCCGATGTCCTCAAACTCTCGCGTACACTCGCCGTGCGGACCCGCGAAGACTGACGCAGCCGGTCCCGTACGTTCACGGTCGTTTTCCTGCAGAGGCCTCATCATGACCCGACAGATCATCAGCACAACAGACGCACCCGCCGCCATCGGCACTTACTCGCAGGCAGTACGCGTCGGTCCGACGGTCTATATCTCGGGACAGATTCCGCTCGATCCAGCAACCGGACAACTTGTCAGTGGCGAGATCGAAGTGGAAATCCGCCGAGTTTTCGACAACCTCGAGGCTATCGCCAAGGCTGCTGGTGGGTCCCTGCGTCACGCCGTACGAGTCACCGTGTTCCTCACGGACCTCGCTCACTTCGCGAAAGTGAACGAAGTCATGGCGCAATATATTCCGCAGCCTTGGCCGGCCCGCGCTGCACTCGGCGTCTCGCAATTACCGAAAGGGGCGCGGGTCGAAGTCGATTGCATACTGCATCTCGACTGAGCCGGTAGATCGCCATCCATATGGGGGATCCGCGCGAGCAGCGCCCCGTCACCGCCTTGCGGGGCGTCGGTGCGGCACTGGCGGCGCGTTTGGCCGTACTCGGCGTCGAGCAGGTTCAAGACCTGCTCTTCGTGCTACCCACGCGCTACGAAGATCGAACCCGCGTTCAACCCATTGGCTCTTTGCTCCCTGGAAGCCGAGTAGTCGTCGAAGGTGAGGTTCTACTCACCGAAGTCGTGTTCCGACGGCGGCGACAAATGCTATGTCGCCTCGCCGATGGTTCCGGATTTTTGACGCTGCGTTTTTTTCATTTCTCGAAGTCGCAACAAGATGGGCTGGCGCGCGGCACACGTATCCGATGCTTCGGCGAAGTCAGACGCGGTCCGCTCGGTCTTGAGATCGTCCATCCCGAGTACCGCCGCATCGCCGATGGCCCCGGTGTTCTAGAAGATCGATTGACGCCGGTCTATCCGATGACCGAGGGCGTGACGCAAGGACGATTGCGCATGCTGATCGGGCTCGCTCTGCGCGAACTCGATACCGCGGGGGTACGCGAATGGCTGCCAGAGTCGATACTCCAACCACTCGGACTTCCCTCGCTGCGCACAGCACTCGAATTCGTGCATCGACCACCGGTCGATGTGGCACTCGATGAACTTGAAGCGGGGCGTCATCCGGCGCAGCGACGACTTGCATTCGAAGAATTGCTCACGCACCACGTGGTCATGCGCCGCTTGCGCGATACGGCGCGCACCGATTCAGCGACACCCCTACACGACTCAGTCGGCTTGGTCGCTCGTTTCAAGGCATCGTTGCCTTATGCGCTGACGGGAGCACAGACACGTAGTCTCGAAGATATCGAACGCGATCTACAGCAAGCACAACCGATGGTTCGTCTGGTGCAAGGCGATGTCGGCTGTGGAAAAACGGTAGTCGCAGCGGCGGCAGCGGCTCGCGCGATCGGCAGCGGTTGTCAGGCCGCGCTGATGGCGCCCACCGAACTGCTCGCCGGGCAGCACCAAAAAAATCTCGATGCCTGGTTCCGACCGCTCGGTATCACAGTCGGGCTCGTCACAGGATCACAACCCGCTCGAACGCGGCGCAGTGCGCTTGAAGCTGTCGCGGCTGGTGATCTGCAATTGGTCGTCGGCACCCACGCGCTTTTCCAGGACGGAGTGCAATTTCACAAACTCGCACTCGTCATCGTCGATGAACAGCACCGATTCGGTGTTCAGCAAAGACTGCGTCTCGCCGAGAAGGGGCTGCATGAGAGCCGACATCCCCATCAATTGATCATGACGGCAACGCCGATACCACGCACGCTGGCCATGACGGCCTATGCAGATCTTGACGTATCGATCATCGACGAGCTCCCACCCGGCCGAACTCCCGTCAAAACCGTCGTCGCTGCACAAACGCGTCGCGACGAGGTCGTTGCGCGAATCGCAGCAGCTTGCCGCGAAGGGCGACAGGCTTATTGGGTCTGCCCGCTGATCGACGAGTCCGAAGAGTTGCAATGTCAGGCCGCCGAGGAGACGGCGGTGTCATTGACCGAAGCTTTGTCGGAGTTCCGGGTCGGTCTCGTTCACGGGCGTATGAAAGCCAAAGAAAAAGAATCCGTGATGCTGGAGTTCAAGGCGGGTCGAATTCAACTGCTGGTCGCGACGACCGTGATCGAGGTCGGCGTAGACGTGCCCAACGCCACCGTAATGGTGATCGAAAACGCCGAGCGAATGGGCCTTGCGCAGCTGCACCAATTACGCGGTCGTGTTGGGCGCGGCTCACACGAGAGCAGTTGCGTACTGCTGTACCGGGCACCACTCGGCGCCTTAGCGCGCGCCAGGTTAAACGCGATTCGAGACAGTAACGATGGTTTCGAGATCGCACAGCGTGACCTCGAGCTGCGAGGCCCCGGCGAATTACTCGGTACCAGACAAACCGGGCTAGCGCGGATGCGCGTGGCGGATCTGGCGCGTGACGTCGACCTGCTCCCGGAAGTGCATCGCGCAGCCGAGACGCTGCTCGCACAACATCCAGATAGAATCGCGCCTCTCACGGCTCGTTGGATTGGATCGGACGATAAGTATGGCCGCATCGGCTGAGCTCTCAACTTCAGCAACGGACGGTTTGCCCGCGCCGTTGCCTTCATCGGTCATGTGGCTACCCGCCTCAGCGCTCAACTGCTACGAGGGTGACGCAACCCATCGCGACTGGCTGTTGACACCCGGTCTTTTGACGCAGCGAATTCGCGCTGCCGCTACAGATCAGTTTTCCATGCGCTTGCTGAACGAGCGTCGTTGCGGTGACGAGTTCGTGCGTGAAATCGACATGAGTTGCGACAAGACGGTATGGTTGTTTGCACACACGCGCATCCCGGCTGAAACCGCGAAACGACATGACTGGCTGACTCGAATAGGTGAACGTACGCTCGGTGAAGCGATCGCAGAACAAACCTCGCTTGAGCGTGCGCCGTTTCGTTTTGCTCAAGCCTATCCAGAAGCTTGGCTCGTCGAACGTGCTCTGAAACATGCGGGGCTCGCACCGCGCCCGATTTGGGTGCGTCATTCGGCATTTCGGATCGAAGCTGCGCCTTTCGATCTCTATGAAGTCTTCATGCCGAGCATAGGTTCAAGATGAGTGCAGCGTGGCGGCGTCGTTGGCGCGAATACGTACTATTGACACGACTCGACAAGCCGATCGGCATTCTGTTGTTGCTGTGGCCGGTGCTATGGGCGCTATGGATATCCGCAGATGGCCTACCTCCGCTTTGGATTCTCACCGTATTTCTGGCCGGAACTATTCTCACCAGATCGGCGGGCTGTATCGTCAATGATTTCGCCGATCGGGACATCGACCCTCATGTCGAACGCACTCGTGATCGGCCTCTCGCGGCAAGACGAGTCTCGCCGTTCGAAGCACTGACTCTCTTCACACTTCTGATGCTGACAGCGCTCGCATTGGTGCTGACTCTCGGCTGGCAAGTCACGGCTTATGCACTGGTTGCCGCCTTGTTGTTACTGACGTATCCGCTTTTCAAACGATTCTTTCCAGCGCCACAGTTATATCTCGGTATCGCCTTCGGCTGGGGCGTGCCGATGGCATTCGTGGCGGTGCAAGGCGGCGTCCCACCGATCGGCTGGTGGATCTTCGCCGTCACGGTGTTGTGGGCGTTGATCTATGACACGTACTACGCCATGGTCGATCGAGAGGACGACCTAAGGATCGGCGTGCGCTCGACGGCGGTTTGGTTCGGCAAAGCCGACCTCGCCATTATTGCAGCACTACAGCTGTTGATGATCGCGAGTCTTTGGAAAATCGGCGCCATGGCAAACTTGGGATTGGTCTATTTCATCGCCGTGTTGATCGCAGCAGTCATCTTCCATAGAAATCTTTGGTGGGCGAGACATCGTGATCGCGCGCAGTGCTTTCGTGCCTTTCTCGGAAATCATCAAGCGGGTCTCATCGTATTCGTTGGCATCGTGCTCGCGACCGCCCAACGCTGAATGCTCACTCTCGGTAGCGATTGAAGCGCGGTGCTCGCGGCATCGAGGGTTGCACCGGTTGTTCGCACATCGTCGATCAGTGCAATAACGCTCGATTCACCCGCTCTAAGCCAGGCATCAGGGTGTAGTTCGAAGGCGCCGTGTACATTGTCGCGACGCCGCGCAGCCGACAGAGTGGTTTGGGGACGAGTGGGGCGAGCGCGGATCAGTATGCGCTGATCGACCGTAACGCCGAGCCAGATGGCGGCGAACCTGGCGATCTGCGCCGCCTGGTTGAACCCTCGCTCTGCCCTGCGCGCGGCATGCAGCGGCATCGGCACCAGCAACGAAACGGGCGCAGCGCCGCTCGCCTGCGACCAACCCGCGATTAAGGCACCAAAGACGGCCGCCCAACGCCAGTCAGCATGAAACTTCAATGCGCGTAACCCTTCGTCCACAGGCGGTGCATAACGCAGCGGAACCACGTCGCTCAGCGGACCGTTGATGAACGGCAGAGCGCGCAGGCACCGACGACATATATCGAGATAGCGAAGATCCGGGTCGCCGCGACAAACGAGACATCGGGCCGGCCAGAATCGGAATCCCCAACGAAACATCAAAGGCAGCGGACCGAGTGTCTGCTTGTGATCGACCCCTGACCTCCGATCGAGCCAATCAATTGTCGACTCGACGAGCGGTTCGAGGTTGACAGGCTCAGGGGTCGCACGGAACATCGCCATGCCCAAAGCCTGCCTGTGCCCTCTCGTAGGGCCCAAAGCGCCTTTCGGTCCATCTACACCACAAACGGAAATGCCATGACGATCGCGCCCCGCCACGACTGGACCGTCGACGAAGTCGAAGCCCTGTTCGCACTCCCGTTCGCGGACCTCATCCATCGTGCACAGACGGTGCATCGCGAACACCACCCAGCCAACACCGTGCAGATGAGCACCCTGCTGTCGGTCAAGACGGGAGCCTGTCCTGAGGACTGCGCCTACTGTCCGCAAAGCGTGCGTTACGACACCGGCCTCGACCGCGAGGCCTTGATGGCCGTCGATGATGTCGTCACCCGTGCCCGCACGGCGCGTGAAGCTGGCGCAACGCGGTTTTGCATGGGCGCAGCGTGGCGCTCACCGAAAAAGCGGGATATCGAAGTCATGTCGGCCATGATTCGCGGGGTACGCGAACTCGGTATGGAAACCTGTGCCACTCTCGGCATGCTCAACAAAGAGCAAGCACGCGAATTGCGTGATGCAGGCCTCGATTACTACAATCACAACATCGATACCTCGCCCGAGTATTACGACAAGATCATCACCACGCGCGATTTCCAAGACCGTCTCGATACACTGGAAGCGGTTCGTGAAGCAGGTATGAGCGTTTGCTGCGGCGGTATCGTCGGCATGGGCGAAACCGTGCGTGATCGAGCCCGTATGCTGCAGGTGCTCGCCAATCTCGAACAGCATCCGGAAAGCGTACCCATCAACCAACTCGTCGCCGTGCCGGGCACGCCACTGGCTAACCAAGCACCGATCGATCCGTTCGATTTCATCCGCACCATCGCTGTCGCACGAATCTTGATGCCGAGCTCGGCCGTCCGACTATCGGCGGGTCGCGAACAGATGTCAGATGAGTTACAGGCGCTCGCGTTTCTCGCGGGCGCAAACTCGATCTTCTACGGCGAGAAATTACTGACTACCGGCAATCCCGACGTCGAACACGATCGACGCTTGCTCGATCGTCTCGGTATGCGCACAGCACCCGGGGTGATCGGTGCGACGCACGCCTGACGCACTCACCGATGCCCTGAACGCTCTCGACGTTCGCCAACTACGCAGGCGTCGACGCTGCGTCCCCACTGGGACGATCGACTTTTGCAGCAACGATTATCTCGGCCTACGGACACATCCCGCGGTGCGTTCTGCGATGATCGACGCGGCAAGTCGCGGCGCGATCGGCTCTGGTGCATCGCATCTCGTCAGCGGACACGATCCCGAGCACGATCTGCTTGAACGTGCGCTCGCCGATTTCACGGGCCGCGAACGAGCGATGGTGTTCTCCACCGGCTACATGGCGAACCTCGGCGTGATCACTGCGCTCGCCGAACGCGATGATCTGATCCTGCAGGATCGACTCAATCACGCGTCTTTGATCGACGCCGCACTGCTCGCCCGCACTCGTGAATTCAAACGCTACCCACACAATGATGCTGACGCAGCCGCCTCCGCACTCCGACACTTCCGACGCGAACACCCCCAAGCCGGCGCCTTGATCGCGACCGACGGTGTTTTCAGCATGGATGGCGACATCGCGCCGGTGGCTGCGCTGGCTGAGCTCGCTCAAGCGGAATCCGCGTGGCTTGTAGTCGATGATGCGCACGGCCTCGGTGTCATCGGCGCAGAGGGTCGTGGGGTCTGCGAACAACAACACCTTGATCAAAAAGCCGTGCCGGTTTTGATCGGGACTTTCGGCAAAGCCTTCGGTACCTTTGGCGCCTTCGTTGCCGGTGAGTCCGCATTGATCGACTGGCTGATCCAGAGTGCGCGCACGTACATCTACACCACGGCCTTGCCACCACCCATTGCTGCTGCCACACGTTGCGCCTTGCAGCTCGTCGATGAGGAACGTTGGCGTCGCGAAAAATTGCATGAGCTAATCCAGCTTTTCAGAGACGGGGCGCAGCGCCGCGGAATTACCGTGATGCCATCCATGACCGCCATCCAGCCGGTCATCTGCGGCTCCTCCGCCATGGCATTACAAGCCAGTGCTTATTTGCGAGATCACGGCTTTCACGTAGCAGCGATTCGGCCCCCTACCGTGCCAGAAGGCAGTGCACGCCTTCGCATCACGCTCAACACCCATCATCAAGCCGATGAAATCGCGCACTTGCTGGCGGCGTTGGACGGGGCGATCTCGCAGTCGCTCAAAAAGGAAATATCGACATGAGCGCAATTCCACTCGTGATGCTGCACGGTTGGGCACTCAACCTGCGGGTGTTCGACGAGCTCGTCGAGGCGCTCGAAGCGCCTGCGTCCCAACCGCGCTTCGATATCTCGCGGTTCGACTTGCCGGGACATGGGCGCGCACCGGAGCCTTCCGATCTTTACGGTGATCAGGCAGACGGCGCGTGGGATATCGGCAAAGTCGCGGACTTCCTCCTCAAAAAAATGCCAGCGCACTGTGTTTTGCTCGGCTGGTCGTTGGGTGCAAAAATCTCGATGGAGATTGCCGCCCGAGCACCAGAGCGTATCCAAGGTCTGGTTCTGATTAGTGCGACGCCGAAATTCGCCCGTAGCGATGATTGGCCCCATGGCGCAAACCCGGCAGCACTCGATGCACTTGGACGACACCTTCGTGACGACTATCGTCGAACCGTCAACGATTTTTTGTCGTTGCAGGTGCGCGGCAGCGTGCAGGCAGAAGAGACCCTGAATAACCTGCGTAACGCTCTGCTCGCGCAAGGCGAGTGCCAGCCGGCAACTTTACTGCGCTCGCTACGCTTGCTGCACCAAATCGATCAACGTCCACGCTTGCCGCTCATTCAAGCGCCGACGCTGGTCATTGCAGGCCAATACGACCGAGTCGTGCATCCGAGCGCAACGCAAGCCGCGGCCGCCCTGATCCCGAATGCTCGCTATCAAGAGTTGCCGCGCTGCGGGCATGCACCGTTCATCTCACACGCCCATGAAGTGGTCGAGTTGATACAAGAGTTTGCGGCGGAGCTCACATCGTGAGCATCGACCGTCGCGCGCTTGGCAAGGCTTTTGGATTAGCGAGCAGTCGCTACGATGAGATAGCACTTCTGCAATGCGCTGTTCGTCGAGAGCTACTCGAGCGGCTGGAACATTTCTCGGCGACACCGAAGGTTGTCGTCGACTTGGGTGCAGGCACTGCGACGGCAACACGCGCCTTGAAAGCACGCTACCCGGCGGCTACGGTGATTGCGGCCGATCTCTCTCTTGGGATGCTGCAACACGCGCAGAAGACGAGTGGTTGGCTCGAGCGGCTTTGGACATCCAAGCGCATCGACATGACGGTCGTCGACGCGCATCGATTGCCCTTTCGGTCGGGCAGTGTCGATCTGATTTTCAGCAACTTGATGTTGCAGTGGTGCGACCTCGACGAGGTATTCAGCGAAGTACGGCGCGTGCTGTCGCCGCAAGGTTCGTTTTTTTTCAGCACTTTTGGCGTCGGCACCTTGCAAGAGTTGCGTGGTGCCTGGGCGACCGTCGATGCAAATCAACGCGTGCACGAATTCTTCGACATGCACGATATCGGATCGGCGTTGACGCGCGCGGGATTACGTGAGCCCGTGCTCGATATCGATCGACACGCATTGACTTACTCGGATCCGATTGCGCTCATGCGCAGCATCAAAGAAATAGGAGCAGGCAATGCGGCGAGAGAGAGACCGCGTGGACTGACTAGCCCTCGCGTTCTTCAGGCAGTGAGCGATGCGTATCCGCGTAAGGGCAAACAAAGCGATGTCGTCGCCACGTGGGAGATCGTCTATGGCGCGGCCTTCGGTGCGCCATCTAAAATTTCCGAATCTTCGTACGATGCGAACGAGATCGTCGTGCCGTTTCCGAAACCGGGAGCAAGGCGTCAAAAATGAAGGATGGACTGTTCATCACCGGTACCGATACCGGTGTCGGTAAAACACGGATCGCCGCAGCGTTGCTCAAAGCCGGCACGCAAGCGGGTCTTGCCATGGCACCGATGAAGCCAGTTGCTTCGGGCGCTGAATTTTTTGACCTCGGTGGCGGACATCGCGAGTTACGCAACGACGACGCCATCGCGCTGCTCGAGGCGGCGGGTGGTCGCTTCGACTATGCGACCGTCAATCCCTACTGTTTCGAGCCGGCGATCTCGCCCCATATCGCGGCCATGGACGCGGGGGTGACCGTCGACCCCGCGCGCCTTCGAGCGGCGGCTCGAGACATTGCAACTAACTGCGACTGGCTGGTGGTCGAGGGTGCAGGTGGCTGGTTTGCCCCACTTGGACCCGAGCTGACCATCGCCGAGTTCGCCAGCGCGCTGAATCTACCGATTTTGCTGGTGGTGGGGTTGCGACTCGGCTGTCTGAATCACGCGATGTTGTCGCGCCAAGCGATTGAAAGATCAGGCCTGAAGCTCGCCGGCTGGGCGGTCAGCGAGATCGATCCGACGATGCCGCGCCGGGCGGAAAACCTGGCAACCCTACGCCGGACCTTCGGTTGCGAGCCGCTGCTGCACTTAGGCTTCGACCCCACGCCGGCCGCTGAGCTCGAGGCGGGCACACGCGCCCTGAAGCAACTCGGATGGCTGTCCGAGGATCAGACGGACTCTGCATAACCCTATGATATTGATAGTTTTTCGAGCTTGACTTAGCATCGGATCACCAACCTCCATCACGCTTCCCAAGCTGGCACACGACGATGCGGATCGAGCTGTCGCCCAACTGTTCGCTGAGCCCCCAGGGTGCGCGCTGGTTTTTCGGGAGCGTCTGCGTGGCTTCGATGTCGGTGGCACTGCCGCTCACCTTGATGGGCTATTGGCCCGTCCTGCCCTTCGCCGGCGCAGAGCTGGCACTGCTCTTCTGGGCGCTGCGCAGCTCGATGGCAAGACGACACGAGAAACAGACCATCACCATCTCGTCCGAGACGGTGGAGATCGAAGACTGCCGCCCACCCGAACAGTGGTGCGTCGTGTTCCCGCGACACTGGGCGCAAGTTAGAATCCGCGCCGGGGGTTCGCCGCTGCATCCGAGTCGACTAACGGTCGAGTCGCATGGGCGCCGCCACGAGATCGGCTCCTTTCTCAACGAACAGGAGCGTCAGGCTCTGGCGTTGCGACTGCAGCGCCTGATCGGCCGCGTGGATGAGTCCCCCCCGTTACCCGCCCATGGCGGAGGCACGCCATGAATTTTTCGAGGCGTCGCAGCCTCTTGGGCGGTGTCGTTCATCCGATTTCGTTTGAGAACTGAGCAGACACTGAGCAGACACTGAGCAGACCATGAACAGACAAATTCGACACGTCCTGAGTTCCGCTGCAGCCTCGTTGGTTGCTGCCTTCGCGCCGCTTGCAGCACACGCGGAATGGGGCAACCTCAACATGCCCGTGGGCGTGACCGAGTTGTCCAAACAAATTCACGCACTGCACATGACCATTTTTTGGTGGTGTGTGGCGATCGGCGTGTTCGTGTTCGGTTGGATGATCTGGTCCCTGGTCGCATTTCGCAAATCCAAGGGCGCAGTAGCTGACACCTCGATCACCCACAGCACGAAAGCGGAGATCATCTGGACTCTGATTCCGGTCGTGATCCTCGTGATCATGGCGATCCCGGCTGCACGCACCTTGATCGCCATCGAAGACACCCGCAACACTGAGCTCAGCATCAAGGTCACGGGCTACCAGTGGAAGTGGCACTACGACTATCTGGGCGAAGACGTGAAGTTCTTCTCCGCGCTTGATCGCGCTAGCGACGAGACTCGCCAGTTGCAGTCGGGCCTCGATCCGAAAGCAGTGCCCGATTACCTACTGAACGTCGACAAGCCGCTGGTCGTTCCCGAAGACACCAAAGTGCGTCTGTTGCTCACCGCGCAGGACGTCATCCACGCTTGGTGGGTGCCGCAGTTCGGCATGAAGAAAGACGCCATTCCGGGCGTCGTCAACGAATTGTGGTTCAAGGTCGATGCCGGCAAGACGGGCATCTACCGTGGCCAGTGCGCCGAACTCTGCGGCCGCGATCACGGCTTCATGCCGATCGTGGTCAAGGTCGTCACGAAGGAAGAGTACAAGGCCTGGGTCGCCGCCCAGAAAACGGGTGGCATTAACGAGGCAGCTCCTGCTGCCGAAGCCGCGCCGACGGTTGCATCGGTCGCGACGGCCGCTCCGCAAGGTTGAGCCTCGCAAACTGAAATCGATATCGTCAAAGAATTTAACGTAAAGAGTATCCAGTCATGGCCAATACCACCACCGCACACACCCACGACGATCACGATCACAAGCCGCATGGCTTGAAACGCTGGCTGTATGCAACGAACCACAAGGACATCGGCACGATGTACCTCGTGTTCGCCTGCGTCATGTTCTTCCTGGGTGGTGCGATGGCGTTGGTGATCCGCGCCGAACTATTCCAGCCGGGCTTGCAGTTCGTCGACCCGGGTTTCTTCAACTCGATGACCACCATGCACGCGCTGCTCATGATTTTCGGTGCGGTGATGCCGGCGTGGACGGGTCTTGCGAACTGGATGGTTCCGATGCAAATCGGTGCGCCCGACATGGCGCTGCCGCGCCTGAACAACTTCAGCTTCTGGTTGCTGCCGTTCGCCTTCACGCTGTTGCTGTTGACCTTGTTCGTTCCGGGCGGCGCACCGGCAGGCGGCTGGACGCTGTATCCGCCTCTGTCGCTGCAAGCCGGTGACAGTTTCCCGCTGACGATCTTCGCCATTCACTTGATGGGTATTTCGTCGATCCTCGGCGCCATCAACGTGGTGGTGACGATCATGAACATGCGTGCACCGGGCATGGGCTTGCTCAACATGCCGCTGTTCTGCTGGACGTGGTTGATCACGGCGTACCTGCTCATCGCCGTGATGCCGGTGCTCGCGGGCGCCGTCACGATGCTGCTCACCGACCACTTCTTCGGCACGAGCTTCTTCACGGCCGCTGGCGGCGGTGACCCGGTGATGTTCCAGCACATCTTCTGGTTCTTCGGACATCCCGAGGTCTACATCCTCATCCTGCCGGCTTTCGGTGTCGTGTCGGAAATCATCCCGACCTTCTCGCGTAAGCCGCTCTTCGGTTACGAGTCGATGGTTTATGCCTCGGCTTCGATCGCCTTCCTGTCGTTCATCGTCTGGGCGCACCACATGTTCACCGTGGGCATGCCGCTCGCGGGGCAGCTGTTCTTCATGCTCTCGACGATGCTGATCGCCGTACCGACGGGTGTGAAGGTGTTCAACTGGTGCGCCACAATGTGGAAGGGCTCGATCAGCTTCGAAACACCGATGCTGTTCTCGCTCGCCTTCCTCTTCCTGTTCACGATCGGCGGTTTCTCCGGTTTGATGCTCGCTATCGTGCCGGCGGACTTCCAGTATCACGATAGCTACTTCGTCGTAGCGCACTTCCACTACGTGCTCGTGCCGGGCGCCGTCTTCGCCATCATGGCCGGCGTCTACTACTGGCTCCCGAAGTGGAGTGGCCGCATGTACAACGAGAAGATCGGCAAGCTGCACTTCTGGTTGTCGACCATCGGCGTGAACGTCCTGTTCTTCCCTCAGCACTTCCTGGGTCTGGCGGGCATGCCGCGCCGTATTCCGGACTACTCGACCCAGTTCGCTGACTGGAACATGGTTTCCTCGATCGGTGCCTTCATCTTCGGCTTCTCGCAATTGCTGTTCGTCTACGTCATCTGGAACGCGGTGCGCTCGGGTGAAAAGGCGCCGCAGCGTCCGTGGGAGTCGGCTCAGGGTCTCGACTGGGAACTGCCGACGCCTGCGCCGTACCACAGCTGGGAAACGCCGCCGTCGCGTGACGTCGTCGCTCAAGGCACCGTCCAGCACTAAAAGGCTCAAGCGAAAGTCATGGAACCGAAGGCTGATGAACTTGAACGATCACGCCGCGTAAAGCGCAGCGCGATCGTGCTTGGCCTCGTTGCCTTCGCGTTCTATCTCGCGTTCATCCTGATGTCGGTACTCGGGTTCAGACAATGAGCGACGAGACGCCGATCGATCAGAACCAACGAGACAGCTCCAATCGCAAGCTGACCTTGCGGTTGCTCGGCTTTGCGCTCGGTGCCTTCGGATTCGGCTTCGCACTCGTGCCGCTCTACGATGTGATCTGCGATATCACGGGAGTCGGTAATCCAAAAGATCTGCTGCGCGCCAGCACCTTCGACGAAGCGGCAGCGCCCGTCGCTGACGAGAACCGTTGGGTTACGGTGGAGTTCATCGCGGATCTGCCGTCAGTAGGCAATTGGACCTTCAAGCCGCTCGTCACCGAGATGAAGGTGCAGCCGGGCAAGCTGTATGTGGTGGACTACGTTGCCCACAACCTCACCGGCAAAGACACCGTTGCTCAGGCAATTCCGAATGTGGCGCCGGGCAAGGCAACGCCTTTCTTCCGCAAGACGGAATGCTTCTGCTTCACTCCGCAAAAATTCCACAAGGACGAAGAGAAGGTGATGCCTGTTCGCTTCGTCGTCGACTCGCATCTGCCGAAGAGCCTCGATCGAATCACGCTCTCGTACACTTTTTACGACAACTCGACGCGGGTCGCCGCGCTGAACTAGGAAGACTGATATGGCCAACGCACACGCATCCACCCATTCCGAAGACAAGTATTACGTCCCGCACGACAGTGTGTGGCCCATCTACGGTTCGGCCACCCTGTTCGTTTTCATGATCGGCCTGTGCGGTTGGCTCAACGAGTGGTACGGTCCCGGCATCTTCGTCGTCGGTACTGCGATGGTGATCGCGCTGTTCGTCGGCTGGTTCAGCGTCGTCATCAAGGAAAGCCAAGGCGGCCTGTACAACATGCAGGTCGATCGTTCGTTCCGCATGGGCATGATGTGGTTCATCTTCTCGGAAGTGATGTTCTTCGCGGCCTTCTTCGGTGCGCTGTTCTACGCGCGCCAACTATCGGTGCCCTGGACGGGCGGCGAGGGCGTGAAGATCTTCAACAAATTGCTGCTTTGGCAGGACTACAACTCCACTTGGCCAACCAACGGTCCTGCGGCGCTCGGCCCTCGTGACGACGGTAGCTTCGAAACTATTCCCGCTTTCGGTTTGCCGGCGATCAACACCGCGATCCTGCTGCTCTCGGGTGTCACGATTACGATCGCTCACCACGCCATCAAGGAAGGCAATCGCCGCGTTCTGAATATCTTCCTGGCGCTGACTTTCCTGCTCGGTTTTGTATTCCTCGGTCTGCAGGCAGAGGAATACATTCACGCCTACACCGAACTCGGCCTGACGCTCTCAACGGGCATCTACGGCTCGACGTTCTTCATGTTGACCGGTTTCCACGGTTTGCACGTGACGCTCGGTGCCATCATGTTGTTCGTGATCTGGCTGCGCACGATGAAGGGTCACTTCACGCCGCAACGGCACTTCGCCTTCGAAGCTGTCGCCTGGTATTGGCACTTCGTCGACGTGGTGTGGCTCGGACTGTTCGTGTTCGTCTACTGGGTCTGACGATCACCGCCGGCGAGCGCCGGCATCATGAAGATCCTGACACGGGCCGGTACAACCGGCCCGTCGTCATTTTGGGGTTCAGCGATTGACGCCCAAGGGCTGGATGAAACCCAGCGCCCAGGCAGCCATCAGCAACAGAAACAATCCCACCGAAAGACCAATACGCACCGTCAGTGCGCGTACCATCTTTTTGGAATCACCCTTGTCATTCATAAGGTGAAACAAGGCGGAGCCGAGACTCGCCACGATGCCGACCATGACGAGGCCGACCACAATCCGGAAGAGTTCCATAACCGGTATTATAGGCACGTGAAACTCGAGATCGTCGTTGGCCGCAGGGTCTTTTCCCCGTCATGGCTGATGACGGTGGCGACGCTGTGCCTGCTCGTGTTGTTCGTGAGCTTGGGCCGTTGGCAATGGACTCGAGCGGAATTCAAACGCGAGATCGTGACGGAGTTCGCGACGCAAAGCGGAGCCGTCGTCCCGCTGGGCTCTCGAAGTACGACGGAACTCCCGCGTTTCTCACAGGTCGAGATAACAGGTCGTTGGGATAAGGAGCGGCAATTCCTACTCGACAACCGAACTCGTGCGGGTCGTGCCGGGTACGACGTGCTGACACCCTTGCGATTGGATGACGGTCGTTGGCTCTTGGTCAATCGCGGCTGGATTGCCTTCGAAGGTTATCGAGATCGCTTGCCGGACGTGCGTAGCAAGCTCGATGCGAACATAAACGAGCGAGTCACGGTGATCGGCCGCTTGGACGATCTGCCTCAAGCGGGCCTCGCCGGTGGTCGTGCGGCGCCCGCTACGAGTGGGTCGTGGCCACGTGTGACGAGTTTCCCAACCGTGCCACAGCTCGAAGCAGCCATGGTGACGGCAGGT
>CAIVYV010000058.1 GCA_903910215.1 uncultured Pseudomonadota bacterium | reverse complement strand
GCCAACCTCATCGGTATGGATGGCAACCCGCGCAATCGCCACAACCTGACGCTCAGCTGGCGCAAGGGCGATTGGAGCGCGTCGGTGTCGGGCTTCCGCATCGGCAGCGTCTACGACAGTAGCGTCACCTTGGCCGATGGCACGCGCTGGGTTCTGCCGGCGATGACCACGGGCAACGCGACGGTCGACTATCGCTTCGATCTCTCTGGCGTGAAAAGTCGTGTGCGATTCGGCGTGAATAACTTCACGAACGAGCGCGCGCCGCTGGCGGACGATTACTTTGGCTATGCGTCCGACGTACACTCGGACTACGGCCGTCACTACTACCTCGACCTTCGGTTGAGCTTCGGTAAGTAAGTCAGCAAAGATGGCGGTGGTGTCGGGTCATCAAGCCCGACATCCCCGCCATCGCTACATAAGGAGCGACCTCATGTTCAGCCACATCATGATCGGATCGAACGACATTGATCGCTCGCAACGTTTTTACGATGCCGTGCTCGCCGTCTTCGGCGCCAAACCCGCGACGCGTAACCAGGCGCCGACCGGTCATATGCGGCTCTTCTATCAAGCGGGCGGAAACATGTTCTGCGTCAGCGAGCCGATCAATGGCGAGCCCGCCACCGCCGCCAACGGCAGCACCATCGGCTTCAAGTGCGACTCACCGGAACAGGCAAAGCAGTTTCACGATGTGGCGGTCGCCAACGGGGGAACGTCGATCGAGGATCCGCCGGGCGTGCGCACCGGCAGCATTGGTTCTATCTACCTCGCTTATGTACGAGACCCTGACGGCAACAAGCTCTGCGCGCTGCATCGCATCAAATAATAGTGCAGCTTCCGTCACGCGCCGTCGCGTGATCGCCAAAAAATTGGTGCCGGGTGAGGGATTTGAACCCCCGACCTTCGGTTTACAAAACCGCTGCACTACCACTGTGCTAACCCGGCGCCGCGGTCGCGATTCTACCCGAAGCCGCCTTTTCGCGCCCAAAGCCTCCTAAACGCCTGATTCAAATCAAAGACTTACGGGATTCGGGCGGCATTCCTATATAATGCGGAGTTTGCTCGCGCCCCTGCTTGCAGGGATGCGTTTTGCTCATCGTTTCAACAACCTCTGACGGAACACCGCCATGCCCCGTACTACTCCGCTGGCCGACATTCGCAACATCGGCATCATTGCCCACGTCGACGCCGGCAAGACCACGACCACTGAACGCATTCTCTACTACACCGGTCGCAAGCACACGATCGTCGACGTGCATGACACGAAGGACCTGAAGTCCTCGACGACGACCGACTACCTCGAGCAAGAGCAGAAGCGTGGTATCACGATTCAGTCCGCTGCGGTGTCGACCTTCTGGCGTAAAAAGAAGATCAACGTCATCGACACCCCGGGGCACGTCGACTTCACCATCGAAGTGAACCGCTCGCTGCGCGTGCTCGACGGCGCCGTGGTCGTGTTCGACGGCGTGGCCGGTGTGGAGCCGCAGTCGGAGACGAACTGGCGTCTGGCCGACAACTACGGCGTGCCGCGTATTTGCTACGTCAACAAGATGGATCGTAGCGGCGCGGGCTTCCTGCGTTGCGTCGACATGATCAAGAAGCGCTTGGGCGCTCGCCCGCTGCCGGTGCAGCTGCCGATCGGCTCTGAAGACAACTTCAAGGGCATGATCGATCTCGTCACGATGAAGGCGCTCGTATGGAACTCCGACGACCGTGACGCCGTTCCCGATGAGCTCGACATCACCGACGATATCGCCGACAAGCTTGGCATCACGGTGCCGAGCGATCGCGCGATCCTCGCGCGCATCGCCGAGTTCCGCAAAGAGCTCGTCGACACCTGCCTCGAGATGGACGACGCGGCGATGGAAGCCTATCTCATCGAAGAGAAAGAACCTTCGGTCGAGACGATCCGTGCGTGTCTGCGTAAAGGCACCCTCGGCAGCGCATTCAATCCGGTGCTCTGCGGTTCGTCCTACAAGAACAAGGGCGTCACGCAGGTGCTCGACGCCGTCGTCGATTACCTCCCGGCTCCGACTGACGTCGCCGCCATTAACACCGTCGACGCCGACGGTAACCCGGTCGGCGAGCGCATTTGCTCCGACGACGAGCCGTTCTCGGCTCTCGCCTTCAAGGTGATCAACGACGCGTACGGCGCCCTCACCTTCGTGCGCGTCTACTCGGGCGTGCTCACCAAGGGCATGTCGGTCACGAACACGACCCGCGGCAAGCGCGAAAAGATCGGCCGCATGGTCGAGATGTTCGCCAAAGAAGCCAACGCGATTGAAGAGGCTCGCGCCGGTGACATCATCGCGCTGGTCTCGCTCGCCGAAACCGACACCGGTGACACGCTGTGTGACACCGACCACCCGGTCGTGCTCGAGCGCATGCGCTTCCCCGAGCCCGTCATCAGCGTCTCGGTGCAGCCGAAGAGCAAGGCGGAACTCGAGAAGTTCAGCGCAGCCCTCAGCAAGATGGTTCGCGCCGATCCTTCGCTGCGCCTCGAAACCGATCGCGAAACCGGCCAGACGATTTTGCGCGGCATGGGCGAGTTACACCTCGACGTGACGCTCGATCGTATGCGCACCGAGTTCAACGTCGAAGGCATCATGGGTGAGCCGCAGGTGGCTTATCGCGAAGCCTTCACGAAGACCATCGAAGAACACTACGTGCACAAGAAGCAGACGGGTGGTTCGGGTCAGTTCGCCGACGTGTGGATCAAGTTCGAGCCGCTCGAGCGCGGCAAGGGCTTCGAGTTCGTCGACGCCACGGTCGGCGGTTCGGTTCCCCGCGAGTATGTGCCTTCGGTCGAGAAGGGCCTCAAGATGCAGTTGGAAGAAGGCGTGCTCGCCAAGTTCCCGACGGTCGACTTCCGCGCCACGCTGTTCGATGGTAGCTACCACGACGTCGACTCGAACGCGCTGACGTTCGAAATCGCCGCCAAGGCCTGCTTCCGAGAAGGCATCCGCAAGGCCGGTCCCGTGCTGCTCGAGCCTGTCATGAAGGTCGAAGTGGTGACGCCGGGCGACTACCTCGGTGACGTCATCGGCGACATCAACCGTCGTCGCGGTTCGATCCAGGATCAACTCGAGCGTGGCGCCAACATCGCCGTCGTGGCCACCGTGCCGCTATCGGAAATGTTCGGTTACATCGGTCAATTGCGCGCCATGTCGAGTGGTCGCGCCTCGTACACGATGGAGTTCTCGCACTACGATCTCGTGCCGCGCAACGTGGCCGAGAAGGTCGTCGAAGAGACCAATAAGCCGAAGAGCTAATCGACTCGAAACGAATCGGCATATCGTGCCGATCAAAATAAAAAGGGAGGCTTCGGCCTCCTTTTTTATTTGGCGTACTGCGCAAGCCCTCTAAGGACGAGATCATCGACTCGGCTATGCGCAAATTTGATGTGTGCCGCGACCTCGCTCGCGCCACCGCCCGTCAGGATCACTTTCGGATTTGATCCGATCATCACTCGCGCCTCGCGCCTTGCATACTCGATCGTCGCGAGCACACTCTGCGCTGCGCCTTGCTGCACGGCTGATCGAGTATCACGAGCAAAGAAACTGGCTCGCGCGGTGAGCTTGGGCCCTTTCGCGCGCTGCGCGATGCCGCCTGTCTTCCCGAGTAACGACTCCACCATCATCGAGGGGCCGGGCAGGATGAGCCCGCCGTGATGGCGCCCGTCACGGGTGACGAGATCAACGGTCGTCGCCGTACCGATATCCACCACCAGCAGCGACGATGCCTTTGGAAACAAGCCCCGCGCGCCGATCATCGCGACCCATCGATCGGCGCCCAAACGCCATGCGTCGCGATAGCCGTTGATGAGCGCGCCGTACTGCGCCTCGCTCTGCACAAAGTGCGGCGCAAAGCCCGTTGCCTTGCGCACCATCGACTCGAAACGGGAACGGACGGATTCTTGGGCGACACTGACGGCGAGAACCGGCACGCCCGCGCGCAACGCCGGGATTCGCACACCATCATGTGTCGCCGCACGCATCACGCCGAGCTCGCCGTTGCGCTGCAGTACCGCCCATTTGAGCCGCGAGTTACCGAGGTCAGCGAGGACGATCATCGGCGCACCGACACGTCACCCGCGATGACGGTCTCGCGTGAACCATCGTCACGCTCGAGAACGAGTGCTCCTTGCGCATCGATGCCGCGCGCGAGCCCGCGACGCTGACCGTTCACATCGCTCACCGTGATCGGCTGATTACGCAACACATCCGCGGCGTTCCACTGCGTCTTGAAAGGCGCGAAGCCTTCGGCGCGAAACTGCTCAAGACCCGTCACGCAGGATTCGATCAGAGCGGCCACGAGTCGATTGCGTGCGCCGATCTCGACGCCCGTTTCGGCGAGACTCGCAGCGAGGTTGCCGAGGGCTGCAATGGCTGTACGATCCTCGTCATCGAGCACGAGGTTGAGCCCAACACCGATCACGATGTGCGCGGCACCGCCCGCCTCTGCGCGCAACTCCACGAGAATGCCGCCGAGTTTGGCGAGCTCGCCATTCGATGTAGTGATCACCAAATCATTGGGCCACTTGAGCTGGATTTTCTGCGCACCACAGCGCAGCAAGGCATCACGCACTCGCAACCCGACAATCAGCGTCAACGCCGGCAGATCACGTGGCAGCGGATCGAAGCTCGTGGCGATCGACCAACACAGACTCGCACCGAGTCGAGCCTGCCAGGCGCGACCACGACGACCTCGCCCACTCGTTTGATTTTCGGCAAGCAGCGCATCGTAGTGATGCGGCGGCGGTGCGCTGCGCATGAGCAGCGAGGCATTGGTGGAGTCAATCTCCCACGCGACCTCGATGCCGGTTCGCTCTCCCACCGACTCAGCCAAATGCGTTCGTATAAGCGCCGTATCGAGTGCTTCGACAGACCGCGTCAGTCGATAGCCTTTGTTCGTATGAGCTTCGATCTCGAGCCCGAGTTCGCGCAGCTGCTCGATCGCCTTCCAAACCGCGCTGCGCGTGACACCGAGAGACTCCGCCAACATCTCGCCGGAGTGCAGCCCCCCATCCGAGAGTTGCGCAAAGACGTTTTGCGCCAGCGGCTTTG
>CAIVYV010000057.1 GCA_903910215.1 uncultured Pseudomonadota bacterium | reverse complement strand
GCGGCTACGCGCTGAACGACGATTTCAACGGGGCATCCCAAGCGGGTTTCGGTTTCTATCAGGTGACGCAGTGGCAAGCGCGTCGCAGCAGTACGGCCGTTGCCTATCTTAGGCCAGCATCTGATCGATCAAACCTGACGGTCATCACGCACGCGCAAGTGCAGCGCGTGTTGATCGAGGGCGATCGTGCGGTTGGCGTGGAGTTCACGCGACGGGGCCAGATTCAGCAGGTCAGGGCTGTTCGCGAAGTGCTGCTCTCGGGTGGCAGCGTCGCTTCGCCGCAATTGTTGATGTGCTCAGGGATT
Source organism: uncultured Pseudomonadota bacterium (assembly GCA_903910215.1). Lineage (GTDB taxonomy): Bacteria > Pseudomonadota > Gammaproteobacteria > Steroidobacterales > Steroidobacteraceae > UBA964. Next base: position 10,003 of record CAIVYV010000057.1, on the reverse strand, counting down.
GGTCCTGCGCATGAGCTCGAGGCTCACGGCATTACGGTGCGCGTCGCCACGCCTGGCGTTGGCGCCAATCTTCAGGACCATCTCGACTACTGCGTGTTGCAGAAGAGTCAAAGTACCCACACCTATGATTTTGGTGCGCTGCGAGAAGCTTTCGAGGGTTTGAGGTATTGGATAACGGGCAGTGGCCCGGGGGCATCGAACATTGCCGAGTCCGGTGGCTTCCTGCGCTCGGCCAGAGCGCCGGACGGGCGTGCCGATCTGCAATTTCACTTCGTCCCGGCACAACTCGACGATCATGGACGTAATCGATTGCCCGGGCATGGTTACACCCTGCATGCGTGCGTGCTCCGGCCGCGCAGCCGAGGGCGGATCGGTTTGCGGTCGAGCTCGATGAGCGATCCGCCGCGGATCTTTGCCAACTACCTCTCGGAGCCGGAGGATCTGCGCGGCTTGATCGAGGGGGTGCGACTCTCCCGCGAGATCCTCGCTGCGGCGCCGTTCGACGGGCATCGCGGGGCAGAGGTCTATCCCGGGTCGGGCTGCCAATCGGATGCCGAACTCGCTGTAGCCATCCGCGACAAGGCGGAGACCATCTACCACCCCGTCGGGACCTGTCGGATGGGCAGTGATCCTGATTCCGTCGTCGACCCTCAACTAAAAGTTCGCGGAATCAACGGCTTGCGTGTCGTCGACGCCTCGGTGATGCCGCGTTTGATCGGCGGAAACACCAACGCGCCAACTATCATGATCGCCGAGCGCGCAGCCGACGAGATACTCGGAACATCCGTGTGATAGCACGAATTAGACCTAGTCTAATTCTGTGCTAGCATCGCTCGCCTCGCGATAAGCGATGTTTGGATTCAAGGAGAAGATTTCCATGCGCAACAACCATGTATCCCTGCTGGTTGCGGCGGCTCTCTCGTTGTCGGCGGCCCTGTCGGGCCCCGCAGCGCAGGCAGCCGGTGCCAGCAACATGTCCAACGAGTTCTGGTGGCCCGAGAAGCTGGACTTGCGTCCGCTGCGTCAGCACGCCGTTGAGTCGAACCCCTACGGCGAAAAGTTCAACTACGCCGAAGAGTTCAAGAAGCTCGATCTCAACGCCGTCAAGAAGGACATCGAAGCGTTGATGACTCAGTCTCAGCCTTGGTGGCCGGCCGACTACGGTCACTATGGTCCGTTCTTCATCCGTATGGCGTGGCACAGCGCTGGCACTTATCGCTTGACCGACGGTCGCGGTGGTTCCGATGGCGGTCAGTTGCGTTTCGAGCCGCTCAACAGCTGGCCGGATAACGTCAACCTCGACAAGGCCCGTCGCCTCCTGTGGCCGGTCAAGCAAAAGTATGGCCGCAGCATTTCTTGGGCTGACTTGATGGTACTGACGGGTAACGTTGCCCTCGAGTCGATGGGCTTCAAGACCTTCGGTTTTGCCGGTGGTCGTGCCGACGATTGGGAAGCGGATCTCGTCTATTGGGGTCCTGAGAACAAGTTCCTCGCCGACGAGCGTTATAGCGGTGATCGCAAATTGCAGAACCCGCTCGCTGCCGTGCAGATGGGTCTCATCTACGTGAACCCGGAAGGCCCGAACGGCAAGCCGGATCCGATCGCAGCCGCTCGCGATATTCGTGAGACTTTCGGTCGCATGGCGATGAACGACGAAGAAACGGTTGCGCTGATCGCCGGTGGTCACACCTTCGGCAAGGCACACGGTGCGCGCAATCCCGAGGGTTGCCTCGGTGCCGAGCCGGCCGCGGCTGGTGTCGAAGAGCAGGGTCTCGGTTGGAAGAACAAGTGCGGCACTGGTAAGGGCGCTGACACCATCACGAGCGGTCTTGAGGGCGCTTGGTCGGCCAACCCGATCGCTTGGACGACGCAGTACCTCGACAACCTGTTCACCTTCGAGTGGGAACAGACGCGCAGCCCCGCAGGCGCAATCCAGTGGGTGCCGACGGACAAGAGCGCGTGGAGCCTGGTCCCGGATGCGCACGATAAGACCAAGCGTCATCCGCCGATCATGTTCACGACCGATCTCTCGATGAAGTTTGATCCGGAGTACCGCAAGATCTCCGAACGCTTCCGCAAGAATCCGGATCAGTACGCTGATGCCTTCGCCCGTGCGTGGTTCAAGTTGACGCACCGTGATCTCGGTCCGCGTTCGCGCTATTTGGGCTCCATGTCGCCCGCTGAAGTGTTGACGTGGCAGGATCCGATCCCGGCTGTCGATCATGAACTGATCAATGATCAGGACGTGGCCGCGCTTAAGGGCAAGATCCTCGCCTCCGGCCTGACCACTTCCGAGCTCGTTCGCACGGCGTGGTCCTCGGCGGCAACCTTCCGCGGTACCGACATGCGTGGCGGCGCCAATGGCGCACGTGTACGCCTCGCTCCGCAGAAGGACTGGGACGCGAATAATCCGAAGGAACTCGCCAAGGTGTTGACCGCCTTGGAGGGCATCCAGAAGGACTTCAACGCTGCTCAAAAGAAGGGCGGTAAGAAGGTGTCGATGGCCGACCTCATCGTATTGGGCGGCGCAGCGGCGATCGAGCAGGCGGCAAAGAATGCCGGCAGCAACATCACTGTGCCGTTCAAGGCGGGTCGTACGGATGCGTCACAGGCCCAGACCGACGTCGCTTCATTCAAGCCGCTGGAGCCCGCTGCTGATGGTTTCCGTAACTACTACGTGAAGGGAACCCGTCTCTCGCCGGCCGATGCGCTGGTTGATCGTGCGAATCTATTGACGCTCAGCGTCCCTGAGATGACGGTGTTGGTGGGTGGTCTGCGCGTGTTGAACGCCAATGCGGGCCAGGCTGCTCATGGCGTGTTCACGGATCGTCCGGGCACGCTCTCGAATGACTTCTTCGTTAACCTGCTCGACACCTCGACCACCTGGTCGAAGTCGGCTCAGGGTGAGGGTGTCTACGAGGGTCGTCGCGGCGATGCGATCAAGTGGACGGCAACCCCGGTTGATCTCGTGTTCGGCTCGAACTCCGAGCTGCGTGCGATCGCCGAGGTTTACGCTGTCAGCGACGGCAAGGACAAGTTCTTGCAGGACTTCGTCGCTGCTTGGGACAAGGTGATGAACCTCGATCGGTTCTGATATCACTCGCACTCTGTGCAAAGAAAACGGCGGCACTGAAGAGTGCTGCCGTTTTTTTATAACCGGTATTTCGTCAGACGACTTCCTGCAGCAAACCGGTATCGACGTCGTAGATAAATCCTCGCGCCGAGATTGCATCGCCGCCATCGAGTGGAATCCACGGGTGGTTTCTGATGGCGGATAAGCTGCGTTTGACGCTGTCGGCGAGTCTGCCGAGATTGATGGTATCCGGCGGTGAGTCGAGCGCCTCGGGCGCGCCGCGAAAGGCATGAAACGTCGAGGGGCTGCTCGAGGCTACGGATCGACACACGAATTGTCGTGAGGTGGCTTGCGAGACGAGTTCGCCAGCCTGTTTGTCTCCCTCGAGTGCCGACTTCAATAGATCATCTGTGAAAGCGAGCATTCCGCAGCGCGTATGTTGGATGACGATGAACTCTTTGGTGTCGAGTAGATGATGCGATATCAAAAGGCTTCGGATCGCATCCTCGCTTACCACGCCTCCGGCATTGCGAATGATGTGTGCCTCACCGGTTTGCAGACCCAGCAGATCCTCGATATCGAGTCGCGCATCCATGCAGCCGACTACGGCGACGCGTCGAGACGGCTTGATGGGTTGCTTGCCGGGGTGCCGTGCGTCGTGACGCGTCTCGCCTGCGGCATAGCGTCGGTTGTTGTCGACGAGTTGGTCCGTGATGGACTGTGACATGGCTATTCTCCGTGAAGTTCGATCGGGATGTGATCAGCTGTCCCGCAACCATCGGGCGATGATCGCGGCAAAGAGGGGTTGATCTGCCAGGAAGGCGTCGTGACCGGCGAGGCTGTCGACTCGTTCGAGTTGCGACGGAATGCCGGCGGCCCGCAGCGCTGCGGCAATCCGTGTCTGCTCGTCGATCGTGAACAATGAATCTTGTTCGACACCGATCACCAGCGCAGATTCGAGTCCGGCCCTCTGTAATAAAGTTGTTGGATCGCCGTGAGCACTTAGATCGAACAAGTCGATCGCTCTCGAAAGTTTTAGGTAGCTATCAGGGTCAAACGTCTTGGAGAACTTATCTGCTTGTTGATCAAGATAATCTTGAATCGCAAAGTCTTGTCCGCTGTTCGAGGCGGCTCGACCGAATCGTGCCGAGAGTTCTGCAGCAGATCGATACGTGACCGTGCCGAGTTTTCTCGCCAGGCGCAGGCCATTGACCGGATCATTTTGAACGGCTTCGCGCTGGATGCTGCGCAACGCAATCGCATGCGCCGAGGCTGCCATGGTTCCGGAAATGCTGATGAGTCGGCGGGCGCGGCCTGGATGTAACGCGGCGAAAGCCAGCACCGCAGAGCCGCCTAACGAAGGGCCGATGACGAGAGACGCTCGTTCGATGCCGAGGTGATCGAGTACGGCTATACCACCAGCTGCTATATCTTCGATCGAGACCGCTGGAAAGGCGTTGCCGTACTGAGTGCCCGTAACGGGATCAATTGATGCCGGACCGCTCGAGCCGAAGCAGCTACCCAAAGAATTCACGCAGATGACGTGAAAATGATTCGTGTCGAGTGCTGAGCCTTTTCCAATGAGCTGCTCCCACCAGCCGATGTCACGATTGGGCGCTGAGGATGCAGCATGCGCCGAGGGAGAAAGCCCCGTGAAAATCAGTATCGAATTACTCTTGGTATGATTCAGCGCGCCCCAGGTTTCATAGGCGATCTGGCCGCTAATGATTTCGCCACCGCGATGAAAGCGGTAAGGCGAGGGCAGCGCTGCTTGGTGGATCACGCTCAGGGCTCAGGGTCGCTGCCTTCCGGCAGATCGGCAAATAACGCCGTCGAGAGATAGCGCTCTCCCGTGTCTGGCAGCACGGCGAGAATCACGGCGCCTTCATCGGCTTGGTCAGCGACTTTCAGCGCCGCGGCGAAAGTGCCGCCGCAAGAGATGCCGCAAAAGATGCCTTCCTGCTTTGCCAGTGCACGAGCGGTGTCCAAGGCTTCATCGTCGGCGACAGTGACGATTCGATCGACCACCTTGGGGTCGAGTACCTTGGGGACGAAGTCGGGCGTCCAGCCTTGGATCTTGTGCGGCGCGAATGCCTTGCCAGAGAGTAGCGCGGCACCTTCTGGCTCGGTTGCCACGATCTCGACCTCGGGACGCGCCAGCTTCAAAATCTGACTGGTGCCCGTGAGTGTGCCTCCCGTGCCCCAACCCGACACGAAGTGGTCGAGGCGTTTACCTGCGAAATCGCGCAGGATTTCAGGACCGGTGGTACTGCGGTGATAGGCGGGGTTTGCTTCGTTCTCGAACTGGCGTGCCAGAAACCAGCCATGCTTTTGAGCGAGCTCTTCGGCCTTTCTGACCATGCCACTGCCGCGCTCGGCCGCGGGGGTCAGGATCACCTTGGCGCCAAGCGCACGCATGATCTTCCTGCGTTCGATAGAGAAGGTTTCGACCATCACCGCGACAAAGGGATATCCCTTGGCAGCGCAAACCATGGCGAGTGCGATACCGGTGTTACCAGAGGTTGCCTCGACGACCGTTTGACCCGGTTGCAAAGTGCCGCGACGCTCGGCGTCTTCGATGATCGCAATGGCCAGCCGATCCTTGACCGAGTGAAGCGGATTGAAAGCCTCGCATTTGACGAACATCGTGACGTGCGAGGGGGCGAGGCGATTGATACGAACGATGGGCGTGTTGCCGATCGTGCCCAGAATGCTGTCGTAAATCATGACCCGAATGGTCGGGCAGCTGACCTAGAGCCTCCAACACCAGATCGGTATGTCGTGATAACCGATGCTTATGGTGTCCGGTAGTTCTGGTACCCTGATGCTGCCATGAAAAATTACTCTATATTTCGACAAATCGCCGCGGTTCTGTTGCTGTCTTCGCTGTGTGTGTCGCAACTTGACGCCCGCGAGCATGGCTTCTCACCCGAAACCTTTCGTCAGTGGGTCGATATGCGCGTAGGTCGTGGGGAACCGGTTTACTGGTATGCCATTGGCACCGTCTACCGTTCACCGGATGGTGAACCGCTGATGAGCATGGAGGGGGTTGATGTCGCTCGTTTTGATGCGGGTTTGAGCACCTCCACTAAAGCGCACCAACTGTCGCGTAAAACATTCATCTATCGCGACCTTGAAACCGGTGCCGTTCTCAAAGAATGGCAAGGTAAGCCGTTGCCGCCGATCGCGTATCCTTATCAATACATTACGTACGAACTCAAAGGATCCTCACTCGAGACCTGGGTCGAGCAGGGTGCGGGGCCGCGCAAACAGCGTATCGGACCGGGGCGTGATCTGACGGCACGAACGATTGGTGAGACAGCCGCATTCTCCGCGCCGCTGTTTCTGGACTTTCCGCTGCCCTCCGGCCAGCGAATGCAGTCGTTCGAGCATTACGATTTCTTTCGACAGCCAGACTCGGCGGGCCTCAAGCATCCGAATCAGATCAGCTGGCTGCGTTTTGGCGACCTGCCCGCCGGTCTCGGCAAGGGCGTCATGCATATGCTCTCGTGGCGAGTCGATCGTTATGAGGATCTGCCCGAGACGATGCGTCGCTATCTCGAGACTGAAGCACCGCTTTGGCTGAAGCCCCCTGCCGACATCGAAGAAATTCGCCAGCTACAGCAATAGGGCGCGCTACGACGCCGCAATGCTCACTCGGTCAAAGTTCGAAAAATCCGATCGAGGTATTGCTGCTGGATCTCGCCGCGTTTCGCCGCTTCCGACTCATCGGGAGTGAAGGTCTCAATTTCGTTCGCGCCGACCAAGCCCTTGCGATCGAGTAGTCGTTCTAGTGTGTCGACACGTGCCCGTGTTACTGACAACTCGGCGACTAGTGCGAGCGTGATGGCATAGAGACGATCCAGCATCGGATCGTCAGTGAATTCCGGACGGCGCCCACGTAGTGTGGTTGGTTGCGGCGGATTGGGGTCAGCTTTTTGCGGGAGGTGGGAGTACATATCCTTGCTATCCCTCGGCCGTTGATCCTTCTACGGCCTGCCATGCCCCAACGGCATACCACGCGGGCGCGCGTCCGAAATCTTCCTCTGTGGGTCTTGATGACTGCCAAGACGGTGCGACACAGCGTGTTTCGAAGACAAGGTCTTCGCTGAAGCCGGCCTTCGTCATCATCTGTCGCAGATCGCTCTCGTGCAGTGCGCTCCAGAACGGCTCGTTGTTGTATCGGCCGTCCCAGTCGCGCATGAATTGCTCGAAAGGGTTGAGCCCGCGATAAGGCGGTTGCTCCAAATGGATGCAAAGCCCGCCGCCGCGCAGCAATCGATGTGATTCCTGTAGCAGTCTCGGCAGCGCGTCGTGTGAGGTCTCGTGTAGCACCATGGTGCTGAAGACGAGATCGGCACTGTGCGCGGCCAAGGAAGTGCGGGTGGCATCTTCCTGACGGAACTCAATGTCATTGACGCCGAGGGCGCGTGCGCGCGCATGACCATAGCGCAGCATAGGTGCTGCCACGTCGAGGGCGACGATCTCCGCAGCGGGGAACAGTTGACGCAGCGGCAGCGTGTTGTGCCCAAGGCCGCATCCCAAGTCCACGATGCGCGAGGGCACGAAGGCGGGAAACTCACGCCGCAACCATTCACACAATGCACGTCCTGCGGCATCGTTGTGAGGGCCAGCGCTTCCGCCGACGGTGGCGAACATGCCGGCATCGTAGTTGGCGGCATTCGATACATCGCGATTAAGCCATTCGGCGGTGTAACCACCCTGCATCAGGTGCTGATCGACTCCCGCAACGTAACGCGGCACGTCGAGGCTTGGATCGAGATGTAATCGGCTTCGCTTTGCGTCATTGCCGAGGTTGAGGCGGTCCGCCTTGTCGCGAAGAGACTCTCGCTGCCGACCGACGATTTCGCGCCCTGTTTTCTGACGCATCTCCATGGTGTTGCGCCGAACGAGGCTCCAAGCGCGGAAGGCCGGATCGCGCTCCATGACCTGCCTCACCTCGTGACGATCGATCGGGGTTACGCCTTTGCGCTCGAATGCGGCTTTTACGGTGGGCGCGAGTCGCTGCGCCGCAAAGACGTTCAAGTGCGCGATGGTGTCGAGGCGCGCGCGCTCGTCATGCGTGGTTTCGACCAGCATGTCGTGATGGGCGATGCGATGCCAAGGCAGTGGGTGGTGCATGGGCGGCATCTTACGGCTGATTAATATTGCTGAAAAATCGATTATTCGGTATTAATAATTCGGGAATATCGATATATGAAGCATCTCAACTACACCCATTTGTTGTACTTCTGGACGGTCGTGCGTGAGGGCGGTGTGGCCGCCGCCGCTCGCTCGCTCAACCTCACTCCGCAAACCATCAGCGGACAGCTGAAGTTGCTCGAGGCGCAGCTACAGGGCGCTCTATTCGAGAAGCAGGGGCGACGTCTCGTGCCGACCGAGCTTGGGCGTATCGCCTATGCCTATTCCGAGGAGATCTTTTCGCGCGGCTTGGAGTTGGCGAGCGTCTTGCGAGGAGCTCGTACGGTCGGGAGACGGCCTGTCTCGATCGGGATCGCCGATGCCGTTCCCAAGCTGCTGACCTGGCGGATTCTCGAGCCGTTGCTACGCGCCAGTCCGCCGTTCCAGCTGGTCTGTCACGAGGCGCCGTTGGCTGGGCTGCTCGCCGATCTAGCGGCACATCGGTTGGACCTTGTTCTGTCCACCAACGCGTTACCCGCCGACAGCGGGATTAAAGCTTACAGTCACTTGCTCGGCGAGTCAGAACTCGGCTTGTTCGGCGTGGCTACACTCGCACGAAAGTTGAAGCGGGGTTTTCCGCAGAGCGTCGATGGCGCGCCGATGTTATTGCCGACCGAGAGAAGTCCTAATCGGCGATCTTTGGAAGGCTGGTTCGAGGCGCAGCAGGTACGCCCGTCGATCGCAGCGGAGCTTGACGACAGTGCGCTGGTCAAGACCTTTGCACAGCAAGGTGTCGGAGTGTTTGCGGCCCCTCTCGCCATTGAGCGGGAAATCGTCCACGCTTACGGCGTCCAATTGATCGGAAAAGTCGAAGGTCTGAAAGCGCGTTTCTACGTGCTCTCGACCGAGCGTCGCATCAAGCACCCGGCTGTCGCCATCATCCGCGAGCAGGCACAGACCGGCTTGTTTAACAGGGAAACTGCGTGAGGGCATCATGGATACATCGACACAGCGCGCCATTCTGAACATCATGATTCATGCGGCACTCGTGGATGGTCAAAAATCCGAAAGCGAGCGAGCCGCCATTCGTGACGTTGCCGAATCCCTTGCGGGTCAGGCGGGCGGTGCTGCCCTCGCAGGGGTCTACCAAGATGTGCTTTTGAAGCGCGTCACCTTGCAGCAAGCCATCGCCGGTCTGCGCGAACTGGAGCACCGTCAACTCGCTTATGAGATGGCCGTGTGCGTCTGTGACGCCGATGGTGTTCAAAGCCAGGCAGAGCAGGAATTTCTGGCTTCCCTACGCGAAGCCTTCCAGCTCGCAGGTGACGATCCGGCGATCGCGAGTGCTGTTCAGGCTGACACCATCGCGGCTGCGGCCGTTGCTGCGCCGGTTGCTGCCCCTGCTTTTGCCGCAGCATCGACTCGCGATGCTGAACTCGACAAGAGCATTCTGAATTATTCGATTTTGAACGGAGCGCTCGAGTTACTGCCACAGTCGTGGGCTTCGATGGCCATCATCCCGCTGCAGGTTCGAATGGTCTACAAGATCGGAAAAGCCCATGGCGTCGAGATGGATCAGGGCCATATCAAAGAATTCATTGCCACGGTCGGTGTCGGTCTCACCTCGCAGTATGTCGAGCAAATAGGACGAAAACTGATCGGTGGCCTTGTCGGCAAGGCGGCTGGAAAAATGCTGGGAGGCCTTACTGGTGCTGCCACGGGCATGGCTTTTTCGTTTGCGACGACCTACGCCTTGGGGCAAGTGGCCAAGCGTTACTACGCCGGTGG
>CAIVYV010000056.1 GCA_903910215.1 uncultured Pseudomonadota bacterium | reverse complement strand
GAGGTAACGCTTCGATTGCTTCTGAACGTCGCCTTCGACGAAGAAGCGCACACCGGTGGCACCGAAGAGATCACCCATCGGACGCGACCAACGCGCCATGCCGACGAGTGAATGCTTGGGTGCACGCTCGAGTTCACGACCTTTGAGGTTGTGGAAGCACAAGCGCGAGTTCGCCAGAGTGTCGGTCTTGCGATTACATCCGCCGACACGCACCGCATCCGTCGGCGACGCGGAGGTGAACGGGAAGTCGATGAACTCGGTATCGAGATAGGAGTAGTTGAGGCCGAACAGCAGGCTCTCATTTGGCGCCCACTGCGTATCGACCTCGAGACCACGGACCTCCGCCTTACCGGCGTTAAGCAAGCGGCCGACCAGAATGCCTGACGGTGTCACAAGCTGCGCACCGACCTGCTTGTCGTCGTATTTGATGAGGAATACGCCCGGATTGAAACGCATCCGACCATCAGCGCTTTGGATTTTGGCACCAAACTCGTACTCTTGGATCTTCTCGTCCTTGAACGAGAACTCGTCGTAGGCACCGTCGTAGTCGGCGTCCTGCCACGAGCCAGCCGTCACGGTTGAGACACCGCCCGGTTTCACGCCCTTCGCGTAGGTCAGATACAGCAACATATTGTCAGCCGGGCGGAATTCGATCGTCGCTCGCGGCGTGAAGTAGCTGTGCTCCGTCTCGAGCGTGACCGGCACGCCGGGAGCCTGTTGCACTCCCGAGCCCGGCACACCGGGTGGCGCGAAGGGATTAAAGAAGGGGTAGAGATACCCAACCGAAGGGAACCCGATCTGGAAGCCCGGGAAACTCGGATCCTGGCACTTCGTGATCGGGCCGCCCGGGAACGAGGCAGCGTCGAGCGTAGACGAACAGTTCACGCCAGCGACAGTCTCGGTCTCCTGTCCATACCGCCCCTCGACGCTGACACGCCAACGCTCGTTGAGATCGTACTCAAGCATACCGAAGAACGAATTGTGCTTGATGTCGCGAGCATTGACGCGCGGAATCGGATTGGTCAGCAAACCCAGTACTTGGTTGGCGGAGCGATTTTGGCAACTCGGGCCGATCGCAGGCTGACCAGGGAAGAACGTGTTGGGCGGAATCGGTGGCAGACAGAAGATATTGATCGAGCGAGTCGTCTGAGCCGCCTTTTCCTGCCAGTAGAGATAGCCCAACATGAAGTTCGCCGGACCCTCGAAATCCGAGCGGAAGCGCAACTCTTGGCTGAACTGCTCCGTCTCGTTCGAGTTGTCGAACTTCGCCGCACGCAACGAGGTATCCACGCCGTTGACGACGCCCGAATCGAAGTCCCCATCTTCCTCGAAGGTGAAGTTCGCGTCGGTGACACCCGTCAGCGAGGTCACGGTGCCGAAGTCGAAATCCCAGTTGAGCACGGCAGAGAAACGCAGGATTTCACGCGTGCTACCAGCGTAGTCCTTACCCGTCAGCGGATTGGGGTCCAACTTGACCTTGAGCTTGTCGGCTGAGGGAACGAGGCCGGCCGACGAATAAACGTGATTGCTACCGAAGAAAGTGCCTGGGTAGGCAGGGTTGCCGGAGCCCGGCGGTAACGTAAATCCGGGCGGCAACACAGTTGTTCCGGAATACACCCGACCGCTGCCCGCCGGACAGCTGCCACGAACAGCAGCGACCACGGCGCCGGTACCGACGCTCAAGCACTCCGCGCCGGTTGTCGGTCGAACAGAAACGAGCGAGATTGGTACTTGCGCCGTCGCCGATTGACCAAACTCATCGTCCGTATATTCGACGCGG
>CAIVYV010000055.1 GCA_903910215.1 uncultured Pseudomonadota bacterium | reverse complement strand
TGAGGGCTTTGACGAGGCCGGTTTCGAGAGCACGACGGGCCTGCTTTATGCCTCGATCGATGCGGTCGTCTCGACGCTGCAGGGTCGCGGCCTTCTGGAGGCGGCCGGGGTGGGTCGTTGGCGGACTAGTGTGGTGGGGCGGCGTTTTCTGAATGACATCCTGGTGGAATTCTTGCCGCCAAAACCGTGAGTTACGGTGTTTTCCGGGCGAATTCACGCGTCAATATGCACAGCGGAGAAAAAATCGTTCCGCGACGGCAGGAAGCGCTCGTTTTTGAGATATTGACGAAAAATGAAATCATAAGTCATTGTTTCTAAAGCGATTAATAGCGGTGTCATTTTTTGACCATGGGCGCAGAAAGGCGCTTTCACCGCAGAATCGAGGCCCTTTTTTCGCCTCTTCCACAGACTTATCCACAGAAAATGTGAATAGATCGGTTCCTGCGCGCTGGGGCTTGTATCGGCCAGCCTGCGCCGCTATGCTGCGCGCCCTTTTTCCGCAAGCTTCGGCCTCGGTAGCACGATAATGAAACCTTCGATCCACCCGGAATACAAGGACATCACGGTGTCCTGCACCTGCGGCAACACGTTCCCGACCCGCTCGACCCTCGGGCAGGATCTCGCGATCGAAGTTTGTTCGAGCTGCCACCCGTTCTACACGGGCAAACAGAAGATCCTCGACACCGCTGGTCGCGTCGACAAGTTCCGCAAGAAGTACGCGGCTGCTGCTGCGCGCTGAGGAAAGCGAAGCGCGTCGATCGCGCGTTGCAGTTGGATACACGGGGCGCCTTCGGGCGCCTCGTTCGTTTTGGGGCTTGGTCGGGAACTTCTGTTAAGTTTTCGACGTCTCTCGTGCTAGAGGTTCCAAGGCATGATCGGCCGAATCACCGCTCTATTCACCACGCTGTTGGTCGCAATGCTCTTGGCATTCGGGCCGCAGGCCTTGGCGCAGTCGGCCAAAGGGACGGCCAAGCAAAGCGCATCGGCCCGCAAGGCGCACGATCAGATCCTGAAAGCGTATGGACTGTACGAAAATCAGGCTTTGCAGGATTACGTCAGCCAAGTTGGTCAACGCGTTGCGAGCAAGAGCGAGCTGCCGAACGCGGAATGGAAGTTCGTCGTTCTCGATGACGATTCGATCAACGCATTCACCACCGGTTGCTGCTTTATCTATGTGCATCGAGGTCTGCTGACCCACCTCAACTCGGAAGCGGAGCTTGCCTCGGTTCTCGGTCACGAAGTGGCGCATGTCACTGCGCGTCACCCACAGGAGCGCATGACGCGCGGCATTTTCGCCACGCTCGCTGCCACCGCGGCGGCGATCTATACGGGTTCTGGTGCCGTAGCGGATCTCGCCAATCTCGGTGCGCAAGCTTGGATGCAAGGCTATGGTCGCGAGAACGAACTCGAGGCGGATCGCCTTGGACTGCAATATGCGACTCGTGCAGGTTATCGACCCGAGTCCATGGGTGAAGTGTTCGAGATGTTCCGGCGCGGCGAGCGCTTCGAAATCGATCAGGCGCGAGCAGAAGGGCGTGAGCCGCGTATCTACCACGGCTTGTTTTCATCACACCCGGCGCCGGATAAGCGCGCGGTACAGGCTGCCAAGGTATCGGCCAACCTCGAAAATGGTCCTGCGGGCGGTTGGTTCGAGGGTCGCGAGGAATATCTTCGTCAGATCGATGGCATGACCTTCGGCTCGAGCCGCGCGCAGGGTATTTTGCGCGGCAATCGGCTCTATCACGCTGAACTTGGCATCACGGTCGCATTTCCGCGCGCCTGGACGGTCGAGAACCAGCGCGATCGGCTGCTCGCCTATACGCCAAGGCGCGACACCATCATGCAGATCACGCTGCGCGACTATCCGCCGACGCAGTCGCCGCGCGAGTTTCTGTTTTCCCAGCTCAAAGGCGCGAGTCTCTCCGGCGGCGAGGCGATCAGCGTCAACGGTATGGAAGGCTATACGGTTCGAACATCCTCAGGCTCGCCACTCGATGGTGGCGCAGGCCCGGTGCGCTGGGTCGTGTTGTATCGCGGCAAGAGCGCGTATCTCTTCGCCGGCGCGAGCCGTTCGTCCCGCGGCGGCATTCCCGAAGCCGACGGTCTCTTTCGCAGTGTCGCTGAAACGCTGCGCGGCTTGCGGCCAACCGAGTATCCGCTAGCCGAGCCGTATCGCTTGCGCATGGCTACCGCAACCGCGACGACGACGATAGACGATCACGTTGAGGCGATGCCCGATGGCAAGTTCCGCAAGGAACAGCTGCAGCTGATCAACGGTATTTACCCAGACGGTAAGTTGACACCAGGAGCTCTCTACAAGGCGGTCGAATAACGCGGTCACGGCTGAAAATTTCATCCGCTCTGCCTTGATTCCGAGCGCAAGGCGTGTCAATTTCGTCACACATCGTGGCGTGTCTGCCACGGCATTCTGCTGACGACGAACGACACCATGGCCAACAAGAAATTCGAACTGCTAGACGTCTCTTCCGGTAAGAAAACCGACCTGCCCGTGCGTGCAGGCACGATCGGTCCGGATGTGATCGACATCGCCTCCCTCAACAAGGATCACGGGGTGTTTACCTTCGATCCGGGGTTCATGGCGACGGCGAGCACCGAGAGCAAGATCACCTACATCGACGGTGATGCCGGCGTACTGATGTACCGCGGCTATCCCATCGAGCAGTTGGCCGCGCATAGTTCGTTCATCGAAGTGGCTTATCTCTTGTTGAACGGCGAACTGCCAGACTCCAAGCAGCTGTCCGAATTCAGCGTGAACATCCAGCGGCACACGATGGTCAACGAGTCGTTGCTGCGCATGTACAACGGCTTCCATTACGACGCGCACCCGATGGCTATGGTCAGTGCGATCGTCGCCTCGATGTCGGCGTTCTACCACGACTCGATGGACATCAATAACCCGCGTCATCGTGAGATTTTTGCTCATCGCATCATCGCCAAGCTGCCGACCATCTCGGCTGCCGCGTACAAGCGTGCGTTGGGTCAGCCTTTCATCTATCCGCGCAACGATCTCGATTACTGCAGCAATCTGCTGCACATGTTCTATGCCGTGCCTTGCGAGCCGTATCACGTCGACCCGCTGGCGGCGCAAGCACTCGACTTGCTGTTGATCCTGCACGCTGATCACGAGCAGAACGCGAGCACCTCGACGGTGCGTCTCGCCGGTTCAACGGGCGCGAATCCGTATGCAGCTATTTCTGCAGGCGTATCGGCCCTGTGGGGCCCGGCTCACGGTGGCGCTAACGAAGCCGTGCTCGAGATGCTCGAGGAGATCGGCACGGTCGACAACATTCCGAAGTTCCTCGCACAGGTCAAAGATAAGACCAGTAACGTGCGTTTGATGGGCTTTGGTCATCGCGTCTACAAGAATTTCGATCCGCGCGCGAAGATCATTCGCGAGATGTGCCACAAGGTGCTCGCCAAGATGGGTCGCGCGGACAATCCGCTGCTCGAGCTCGCACAACGTCTCGAAGAAATTGCTCTCAAGGACGAATATTTCATCGCGCGTAAGCTCTACCCGAACGTCGACTTCTACTCGGGCATCATCTACAGCGCTTTGGGTATTCCGCGCTCGATGTTCACGGTCATGTTCGCGATTGCGCGCACCGCTGGCTGGGTGTCGCATTGGCAGGAGATGATCAGCGACCCGGGCTATAAGATCGGTCGTCCTCGCCAGCTCTATACCGGTCCCGCGCCGCGCGAATACGTTCCGATCAGCAAGCGCTGATCGGAGTTACTCCGTCGCCAGTAAGTCTTCTACCTCGCGCAGGTCAGCGCGGCGCATCGGTTTGCCATCGACAGGGCTGATAGGTGCCTGTCTGATGCCATCAATATTGAATACCACAAGCTCCACCGGCTGAGCGTCCACTTCGAGACGGATCGTCGGCTGTTGGGCGGTGCGATCCGTATCCAACCGTATGCGACGTTCTCCGGTTTCGTGGGGTACGCCTTGGTCCATCAAGGCGAAGCTCAGCGTCTCGACACGATCGACGAACACATGCAACACCACATCGTCGTGCGACGTTGCCGTCCCCGTCAGAACGGGCCCGACGAGTCGTGGTTGAAATCTTTGCAGACGATGCATGACATCCAGTGCTACGGCACGCTGTCCCCGCAGCGTTTCGACATGTGATTCACCACCGAATAGGCGCTGATACTCCTGTAGCGCGGCTTCGATTTCGGTATTTCGCGGCAGCAGTGAGCCATCGACGACGCCATATCGTTCTGCGGCCTTTCGCTTGGCAAGCAGGAAGTCGCGCACGCCGTGCTCGGCCATGACTCGGGCCGCTTCTTGTGCGAGTGCTCGGCGCAGATGCTCGGCGCGCGGTGGCAACTTTTTCAAAAGAGCGGCTCCGCCGACTCCTTTGGTTTCGATTCGTCACCCTTGGTCGGATTGACCAAATCCTGTGATGCTCCTGCAGGCAGTCGATCGAGCATGAACGTTTCGAAGATCGCATCACGATCATCGGCACCAGCCACCTCGCCCGTCACGGGCGAGATACGTACCTGTACGAGACCTTCGGGCATGGGCCAACTTCGCACGGGCGTTCGCGCCAAGGCTACGCGCATGAAATCCACCCAGATGGGTACCGCGGTGCGACTGCCTTCCTCCCCTTCGCCGAGAGGCTTCGACTGATCGAAGCCCACCCAAACGCTCGCGACGAGATCGGGGTTGTAACCGTTGAACCAGGTATCACGCGCTTCATTGGTCGTACCTGTTTTACCGGCGAGATCGTTGCGACCAAGAGCTAGCGCACGACGTCCGGTACCTCGCGTGATGACCTCGCGCAGCATGTCGGTCATCAGCCACGCGTTCTGCGCGCTGATGACACGAGGTGCGATTTCGCTCGGTGCCTTGGCGCAGTCGCTACTGTTTGCGGCGGCACTATTCGCTTCCTGTTCGCCGCGAACCTCGACGGCCGTTGCAGCAGGCAATTGATCTGCGCAGCCCGGCGTCACCACGCGCGGCTTGGCTTGGAATACCACTTTGCCCTGCGGATCTTCGATACGCTCGATGAAATACGGCTGAACGCGGTATCCGCCGTTCGCGAACACGGTATAACCGGCCGCAACCTGCAACGGCGTGGCGCTCAAAGTGCCTAAGGAGAGCGTGAGATTGCGAGGCAATTTGCTGCGCTCGAAGCCGAAGCGTTCGGTGTAACTCATGGCGGGCGCCATACCGACTGACTGCAAGACACGAATCGATACTAAATTCTTTGACTGCACGAGCGCTTCACGTAGCCGCGTCGGACCGCTGAAGTCTCCGCTCGAGTTTTCGGGGCGCCAGGCTTCTTCCATGTTCGGATCGTCGACGACGAAGGGCGCATCCATGACGATCGTCGAGGGCGTAAAGCCGTACTCGAGAGCAGCCGAGTAGAGAAATGGCTTGAATCCCGAGCCAGGCTGGCGCTGCGCCTGAATGGCGCGATTGAATTTACCCGCTTTCGCATCGAAATAATCGAAACCCCCGACGAGGGCGCGAATGGCGCCGTCGCGCGGCGCGAGTGCGACAAGTGCCGAAGCCGCTTCGGGGATCTGCGCGAGCATGATCTTGTCACCATCCGGCGCGACGTAGACGATGTCGCCGCGTTGCAGAATGTCGCCAGCTTTCTTCGGAGAAGGTCCGAGTCTGCGACCCGATTTCGCTCTGGCCCACGACATGCCTTCCCAAGTCATCGTCACGTTGCCGAGATCGCGGGCGTAGAGGCGAGCCTCCTTGTCTGCGACTGAGATGACGACGGCAGGACGCAAGGGCCCGCTCAATACGTAATCGTCGAGCAGCGACTCGAGTGCATCGGGCGTACCTGAGGCGGGTAGAGTTTTCTGCGCGAGCGCGCCACGCCAGCCGTGGCGCCGATCGTAATCGAGCAGACCTTCGCGCAGCGCCGCATTGCCAGCCGTCTGCATCGCGGGGTCGATGGTCGTGTAAATCTTGTAGCCTTCGTTTTGCGCTGCGGCGCCGAAACGTTGCACTAGTTCGAGGCGCGCCATCTCTGCGATATACGGTGCCTCGACGTCAAAGGTTTTGACGTGTTCGCGTGCGCGGACGATTTCGCGTGCGGCACGTTGCTCGGCTACTGGATCGATGAAGCCGAGCTCACGCATGCGACGCAATACGTAGCCACGACGCTCGGCTGCCGCTTTCGGATTGTTGATGGGGTTATAGCGAGAGGGTGCTTGCGGTACTCGTGCGAGCGTCGCCGCTTCAGCCAGCGAGAGCTGTGCGAGTGTCTTGCCGAAATAGAGATCAGCGGCGGCCGCGACGCCATAGGCACGTTTGCCGAAAGGGATCACGTTCAGATAAAGACCCAGAATCTCTTCTTTGCTGAATTCCCGCTCGATGCGATAAGTCAGGAACATCTCCTGACCTTTACGGCGCCAAGTTCGATCATTGGTCAGGAAGAGATTCTTTGCGGTCTGTTGTGTGATGGTGCTGGCGCCTTCGAGGCGATAGCCGGGAATGAGATTGACGATGATCGAGCGCAGAATTGACTGATAGTCGAAGCCCGAGTGCTCAAAAAATCGATCGTCTTCTGCTGCGATGAAGGCTTGGCGGACGACGGGTGGGATTTGCTCGAACGAGACGGGTATTCGGCGCTGCTCACCGATTTGCGCGATCGTCTGTCCGTCGCTCGAATACACCCGCAGCGGGACTTGCAGCTCGATCTGGCGCATTGCCTCGACACTCGGCAAGCTGGGAGCGAGGTAGAGATAGGCGCCGGAGATGCCAACCACGAGCAGGGCCGCCGAGCCGACGACCGCCGTGAGGCCCCAAAGCAGGATTTTCGACGCAGAAACTTTCACGGCGACGCGCATGTTACCGGAATGTCGCGCGCTTGGCCGGTGCGGTAGGCTTGCCGTGCAGGCAGGATTCGGCGAATGACGGCATCAAGCAACTTATTTCTCGTGGGACCGATGGGGTCGGGCAAAACGGCTGTGGGCAAAACCCTCGCTCGTCGGCTCCGTATGCCCTTCGTTGATACGGATGCGGAAATCGAACGCCGCACCGGTGTCGATATCCCGCGCATCTTCGACACTGAGGGTGAGGTCGGGTTCCGTCAGCGAGAGCGGGAAATCGTCGCCGAACTGACCGCCGCCAACGGGATCGTGTTGTCGACCGGTGGCGGCGCCGTGCTCGCCGCGGAGAATCGTTCCCATCTGCGAGAGCGCGGCACGGTGATCTATCTCGAGACTTCCATCGCCCAGCAAGTGACGCGCGTACGACGCGGGGAGAATCGACCTCTGTTGAGCGGTGTCGCCGACATGACCGCACGCGTCACGGAGTTGATGAATCAACGGGCCCCCTTGTATGCCGGGGTCGCTCATCTGACGGTACGAACCGATGGGCGTCGGGTTCCGGCGGTCGTCGATGAAATCCTGCGTAGTCTCGGCGAACGCGAAGGTCAGGGTCGTATACTGCCCTCGTGAAGCTGTCCTCATCTATGCCCATATCGCAAAGCACACTGACCGTCACGCTCGGCGAGCGCAGTTATCCGATCCATATTGGCGCCGGCCTGCTGGGCGATGCCGCCTTGCTCGCCCGAGTCATGCCGGCTCGGAAGGTGGCACTCGTCACCAATGCAGTCGTAGCACCTTTGTACTCGGCGGCGATTAAAGCCGCGCGCGGTGAGCGCGATCTCATCGAGATCGTGTTGCCGGATGGCGAATCTAACAAGACGCTCGCGACCGTTTCGCGCATTCTCGATGTGCTCGTCGCCAATCGCTTTGCACGCGACGATCTGATCATCGCTTTAGGTGGTGGCGTGATCGGTGACATGGCCGGTTTTGCTGCCGCTTGCTATCAGCGCGGCATCGGCTTCGTGCAGATCCCGACCACCTTGCTTGCGCAAGTCGACTCGTCTGTTGGCGGTAAGACGGGTGTCAATCATCCGGGTGGCAAGAATTTGATCGGCGCTTTCCATCAACCCCAGGCGGTCATTGCCGACACGACGACCTTATCGTCTTTGCCGCAGCGTGAGTTGTCAGCTGGCCTGGCCGAGGTCGTCAAATACGGCCTAATTTGTGATCGACCGTTTTTCGATTGGATCGATGCCCATACCACCGAATTGCTCGCACTCGAGCCCGACGCCATTACGCGCGCTGTGCGACGCTCCTGTGAAATCAAAGCCGAAATCGTGGCGCGTGATGAGCACGAGCGTGGCGATCGAGCCTTGCTCAATCTAGGCCATACCTTTGGGCACGCGATCGAAACGGTGACCGGTTACTCGCGTTGGTTGCATGGTGAGGCTGTCGGTGCGGGACTCATGATGGCCGCTACCATGTCGCGTCATGCCGGTTGGATGTCCGCCGCCGATTGTGATCGGATCGCCGATGTACTTGCACGCCTGCATTTGCCGACCCATGCGAAACCGGAGGTTGACGCCGAGCAAGCTCGTGCGGCAATGAGTATCGACAAAAAGGTCAAGGAAGGCCGGTTGCGTTTTGTCCTGATGCGGGGTGTCGGGCGAGCGTTTGTTACGCACGACTATCCGCCAGCGGCGTTGAGTGCCACCTTGGAGACACACTTCGCATGACGTTGGCGGTCTACGCTGCTCATGACGAGCGCAGTCGCGGCCGCCAATTCAGCGAGCCCGCGCCGCAATTGCGTGGTGAGTTCCAGCGCGATCGTGATCGCATCATTCACTCGAATGCGTTCCGACGCCTCGTCTACAAGACGCAAGTCTTCGTCAATCACGAAGGCGATCTCTATCGCACCCGCATCACGCACTCAATGGAAGTGGCGCAGATCGGTCGTACGATTGCACGTGCGTTGGCTTTGCACGAAACGCTCACTGAGGCTATTTGTCTCGCCCACGATTTAGGGCATACCCCGTTCGGTCACGCCGGTCAGGACGCGCTCAACGAGTGCATGCGCGAGCACGGTGGATTCGAGCACAACCTGCAGTCGCTGCGCGTAGTGGACTTGCTGGAAGAGCGATATGCAGACTTTCCGGGATTGAATCTCACCTTCGAAACTCGTGAAGGCATTCTCAAGCATTGCTCTGCACAGAATGCGCGTACGCTAGGTGAGCTCGGGCTGCGTTTTATCGAGCGTCGTCAGCCGGGGCTCGAGGCACAGCTCGCGAACCTCGCTGATGCGATCGCATACAACAATCACGATGTCGACGACGGTCTACGCGCTGGCCTTCTCGATATCGACGCCTTACGTGAGGTGAGTTTGTTTGGTCGTGAGTACGCCGATGTCGTTGCGCGCTATCCGAGTTTGACCGGACGACGTTTGGTGCATGAAACCATTCGTCGCATGATCGATCGCGTTGTACGCGATGTGGTTTCAGCGAGTGCCGCCCGCATCGCCGACGCAGCGCCGCAATCGATCGATGCCGTGCGTGCAGAATCCGCGCCGCTGATCGTCATGAGTGATGCGGTACGTGAGGAGCACCTCGAGCTGAAGCGCTTTCTCAACACTCATCTCTACCGCCACTATCGTGTGCTTCGCATGACTAACAAGGCGCGCAAAGTGCTGCGCGAGTTGTTCGAGGTCTTTATGCAAGACATCGACCTGCTGCCGGATGAACATCGTCAGGCTGCGACCAATGCGGAGCGACAGCACGATAAGACCGGTCGCGCTCGAGTCGTCGCCGATTACGTCGCTGGCATGACCGATCGTTACGCGATCATCGAGCATCGCCGGTTATTCAGTCCCGGCGAACGCTCCTGATCTTTGTTTGTCTGATGGTTTTCTAAAGTTTTTGCGCTTCGTCGCGCAACTCACGACGCAAAATCTTGCCGACGTTGGTCTTCGGAAGATCGCTCTTGAAGTAGACGTACTTCGGCACCTTGTATCCGGTTAAAGCGGCACGGCAGTGTTCTATGACCGCCTCGGCCGTCAGTGCGGGATCTTTGCGAACGACGAATAGGGCCACGACTTCGCCTGAACGCTCATCGGCTTTGGCGACCGCAGCAGCTTCGAGCACGCCGGGGTGAGTCACCGCAACGCTCTCCACTTCGTTCGGGTACACGTTGAAGCCCGAGACGTTGATCATGTCTTTCTTGCGATCTTCGATGAAAACATAACCGCGAGCATCCATTCGACCGATGTCGCCGGTGCGCAGCCAACCATCCGGTAGCATCACCTTGGCGGTTTCGTCGGGCCGGTTGTAGTAGCCCTGCATCACCTGCGGGCCGCGAACGCAGATTTCTCCTGACTCACCGATCGGCAACGGCTCGCCGGCATCGTTCATGATCGCCACTTCCGTCGAAGAAATCGGTAGACCGATCGAATCATTGAAGTCTTCGTTAGCCGGATTGATGCAAGCTGCGGGTGAGGTTTCCGTCAAACCCCAGGCTTGGGTGAGGATGCAGCCGGTCACCTTTTTCCAGTGTTCGGCCACGGCTCGTTGCACGGCCATTCCGCCGCCCAGGGTACAGCGCAAGTGGCTGAAATCGACCGTCTCGAACCCCGGGGTGTGTAGTAGAGCGTTGAACAGCGTATTGACGCCCGAGATGTAAGTGAACTTGTGCTGCTTTAATTCTTTGACGAATGCCGGGAAATCGCGTGGATTCGTGATCAGCACGTTGGTCCAGCCAAGCCGCAGGAACAAGATGCAGTTCGCCGTCAGGGCGAAGATGTGATACAGCGGCAGCGCCGTGATGGCCGTGTGATGCTCACCCGGAGGCAAGGTGTCGGCGATCCAGGCTGAGGACTGCAACACGTTCGCGACCATGTTGCCGTGGCTGAGCATGGCGCCCTTCGAGACGCCTGTCGTGCCGCCAGTGTATTGCAGGAAGGCAAGATCGGCATGACTCAAAGCGACCGGGTTATATGGCAAGGCGACGCCTTCGGCGAGCACGTCGCCAAAGCGTAGCGCGCCCGGTAGCGACCAGGACGGGACCGCCTTGCGAATTCGGCGTACGACGAAATCCACGATCGATCCTTTGGGAAAGCCGAGCAGTTCGCCGACGCTGGTGACGATGACTTGACGGACCTTCGTGTGCTGGATGACTTCCTGCAGCACGTGCGCGAAGTTCTCGAGAATCACGATCACTTCCGCGCCGGAGTCTTTCAGCTGGTGCTCGAGTTCGCGAGCCGTGTATAGCGGATTCGTGTTGACCACGGTGCCGCCTGCGCGCAGTACACCAAACAAGGCGATCGGATACTGCAGTACGTTCGGCATCATGATCGCAACGCGAGCACCGCGCTGCAGCTTTGCCTTGTGCTGCAGCCAGCCCGCAAATGCTTTCGATTTGGCGTCGAGTTCGCCGTAGCTCAGTTGGCGTCCCATCTGCACATAGGCCGTGCGTTCAGCGAATTTGCTGAAACTTTCGTCAGCCATTTGCGCGATAGACGCATAGCGAGTGGAATCGATTTCGGCCGGAACGCCGGGCGGATAAGACTGCAACCAGGGTTTTGACATGACGGAACTCTAGCCGGAGCCCACTTCCGATGGCAATTGCCGGTGACTCAGCGTCGCAACAACGGCCTCAGGCGTGGCCACAGCGTTTCGAGCATGATCGGCTGGGCCTTGGCGGTCGGATGGATTCCATCCTCCTGCATCATGCCGTCGGCCAAGGCGATCTTGTCGAGAAAAAAAGGCTCGAAAGCCAATTTGTTTCGACGGGCGAGATCGGCATACAAACGTTCGAATTCACTCGCATAACGAGGGCCGTAGTTAGGCGGGATCTTCATGCCGAGCAGCAGGACCGCAGCTCCGGCGCTCCGTGACAGATCGATCATTTTTTGAAGATTGGCGCGCGACGTGTCGAGGGGTAGTCCACGCAGTCCGTCGTTGCCGCCAAGTTCGATGACGACAATGACAGGTTGGTGCAAAGATAGGGCGCGCGGGAGTCTCGCGAGGCCCCCGGTCGTCGTTTCGCCGGTGACGCTGGCATTGACGACGCGGTACCCGTAACCTTGCGTCTTCAGTCGGTTTTGCAGCAGGCTCACCCAGCCCTCGTTGGCTGCCAGACCGTAACCGGCGCTGATGCTGTCGCCCAGCACGAGAATTTTCGGTGCTGCAGCCGGCGTGGGTGCGGCGGTGCCGAGCATCGGCAGCGCGAACATCAGCAGAGCAGCAACGAAGGATCGTTTCGTGAACAAAGATATCGTCCTCGAGGCACAGGGATTGTGCAAACAGGTTAGCAGTCCAGAAGGGACACTGACCATCGTTCAGGATGTTTCCCTGCAGGTGCATGCCGGCGAATCGGTGGCCATCGTCGGCGCTTCGGGTGCCGGCAAGTCGACCTTGCTCGCGCTCTTGGCGGGTCTGGATCTGCCGACTCGCGGGCGTGTACTGCTCGATGGTGAGGATCTCTCGGCGCTCGATGAAGACGGGCGTGCCCGGTTGCGAGCCGAGCGGGTCGGTTTCGTGTTTCAGTCTTTTCACTTGATTCCGGCGCTAACGGCGCTCGAGAACGTGATGCTGCCGCTAGAGCTTGCCGGCCGATCCGATGCACGCCAGGCCGCTACCGATGCGCTCGATCACGTCGGTTTACGGGCCCGTATCGGTCACTATCCGCGCCAGTTGTCGGGCGGTGAGCAGCAGCGTGTCGCGATTGCCCGGGCTTTCGTGATGCGACCGGCCGTGCTTTTCGCCGATGAGCCGACCGGTAATCTCGATACCACCACGGGCGCCAAGATCGCCGATCTGTTGTTTGCTTTGAATGCCGATTCCGGCACCACGCTCGTACTCGTCACCCATGATCGAACTCTGGCTGCGCGCTGCGGTCGCAGTGTGATCATGGAGGCGGGGCAGCTTACTGCAGGTTGAAGTCATGTCACGCGCGTCCTTGCTAGGCTTGAGATTGCTCGCGCGCGAATGGCGCTCGGGTGAACTTGCGGTGTTATTGCTGGCGCTGACGGTGGCCGTAGGTGCGCTGACCGGGGTGGGATTCCTCGTCAATCGCATCGGTCAATCGGTTGCTCTGCAGGCCAATGAGGTGCTCGCTGCAGACTTGCGGCTCGAGTCCTCGCGGCCTGTACCGGCGACCTATCTCGACGAAGCGAATCGTCGCGGCCTCAAAACGGCCAATGCAACCTCGGTGCTGAGCGTCGTGTTTCGCGACAATCTCAACCAACTCGCGAATTTGCGCGCGGTCAGCAGCAGTTATCCCTTGCGTGGCACGGTGGGCGTCTCGACTGAGCCTTTCGGGACGCCGACTGCCGTCAATTCGGGACCACCGCGCGGCGAGGTTTGGCCTGACTCTAAACTGCTTGCGGCTCTCGATGCCAAGTTGGGCGATACGGTGTCGGTTGGTGCTGCAACCTTCCTGATCTCCAAAGTATTGATCACACGACCCGATCAGGGCGGTGGTTTCGGCGAGCTCGCGCCAAGCTTGTTGATGCATGCCGATGATCTGCCAGCCACACGCTTGCTGCAGCCTGGTTCTCGAGCGACTTACGCAGCGTTGTTCGCTGGCGAGCGTGAGCAGGTGACGGCCTTCAAGCCGTGGCTTGCCGAACGAAAGCAACGTGGCGAGCGATTGCGCGACGTCAGTGAAGCGAGCCCGCAAATCCAGAACGCCATCGATCGCGCAGGGCGCTTCCTCAGTCTCGCCAGTCTTGTTGCCGTTCTGTTGTGTGCCATTGCTGTCGGCATGTCGGCGCGCCGCTATGTACAGCGACATCTCGACTCTGTTGCTTTATTGAAAACTTTGGGTGCATCGCGGGCCTTCACGTTGACGGTGAGTCTCGTGCAACTGCTCGTGATCGCGCTGGCAGCTGCGGCCGTTGGCTCAGCGATCGGCTACCTCGCCCAGGAGTGGTTGCTGCGAGCCTTGCAAGGTTTGTTGAGAGCTGACCTGCCCCCACCAGATTGGCTACCTTTCGGCTTAGGGCTGGCCACGGCGGTCGCGCTTTTGGCCGGCTTTGCTTTGCCACCGCTACTGCAGCTGTCGACAGTACCGGCGATACGCGTCTTGCGTCGTGACATTGCTCCGCCCAAGCCTGCCGTATGGCTGGCTTTTGGTCCGGCGATCGCGGCGATCGTATTTTTGATCTATTGGGTCGTACGTGACTGGGTCTTCTTCTTCGGATTCGTCATCGGCTTGACCGTGTTCACGGCTGTGCTCGCACTTGCTGGTTGGCTGTTGGTCAAAGGAGCCGGCAGTTTGCGTGGAACGGTGGGTGTGTCCTGGCGCTATGGCATCGCTAACCTGGGCCGCCGCCGCACCGAGAGTATCGTGCAGATCGTCGCCTTCGGGCTTGGCATCATGGTGTTGTTGGTGCTGGCCGTGGTGCGTAACGACCTGTTGACGGACTGGCGCCGCAGTTTGCCGGCGGATTTACCGAACTTCTTCTTCATCAACATACCGCCGACCGAGCGCGAAGATTTCTTTGCCTTCCTCAAGGAGCGGGGTGCAGAAACCTCACGTGAACTGCCGATGATCCGTGCTCGCTTGACTGAGCTCAACGGTAAGCCGGTCGAGGCCATCGAGTTCGTCGATCCGCGCGGCGAAGGTTATGCGCGTCGCGACCAGAACATCACCTGGCAAGCGGCACTGGGTGAAGACAATCAGGTCGTGGCTGGTCGCTGGTGGACCGAAGCTGATCATGGTCGCGCGCTGGTGTCGATCTCGGACGAATACCAACAGGGTCTCGGACTCTCTGTGGGTGATCGCATGACTTTCGATATCGCGGGCGAGGTGATCGAAGCCGAGGTGGCGAGCGTCCGTAAGATCAAATGGGACAGCTTCCAACCGAATTTCTTCGTCGTATTCCCACCTGGGCTGCTGGATGAACTGGCGGGAACTTGGATGACGAGCGCGTACTTTAAGCCCGGCGACGGTCGCGTCATTTCGGAACTCGTACGACGATTCCCGAGTGTCTCCGTCTTCGATCTTGATGATCTGCTCGACCAGGTGCGCGGTGTCATCGACAAGGCTGTGCTCGCAGTGCAGAGCGTGTTCTTGTTCACATTATTCGCAGGGCTCACGGTGTTGTTGGCTGCCGTGCAGGCCACCCGCGACGAACGTCGCTACGAGAGCGCGATGCTGCGTACATTAGGCGCCAGCCGCAGTGTCGTATTGCGTGGTTTGCTGGCTGAGTTTTCCGCCTTGGGATTACTCGCGGGTTTGTTGGCAGCGACCGGTGCCTCTATCGCCGGGTTTTTTCTCGCGCAGCAGGTTCTGCAGGTGTCCTATGAATTCAGCCCTGAAGTTTGGCTTATCGGCACTTTGGGCGGCGCTGCACTCGTGGCGGTAGCCGGCTGGCTCGCCACGCGGAATGTATTGCGTCAGCCGCCAGCGACGTCTTTACGATAGAGGCGCCTCAGCGCTCGATCATGCTCAGTGCGCGCTCGGTGTAGCGAGGTCCTGCTGCAGTACCGAGTGCGTCGAGTTCCGCGAGTTCGGTGGCGGACAAAGTAAGCGTCGTGGCGCCGACATTTTCCTCGAGATATCGACGTCGTTTCGTTCCCGGGATGGGCACGACGTCATTGCCCTTGGCCAGTAGCCACGCCAAGGCGATCTGTGCCGGAGTCGCCTCGCGCACCGCGGCCATGCGATTCACGGCCGTCAGCAAGCGCAGGTTGCGTTGATAGTTGTCACCCTGCAGGCGGGGGTCGTGCTTGCGATAGTCCGAATCGGGCAGGGTCGCAGGATCGGGTAACGTGCCGCCGAGAAAGCCGCGACCGAGAGGGCTGTAAGGCACAAGGCCAATACCGAGCTCACGGCAGGTGGCGACGATGCTCGCTGAGCCATCCGCACCCGGCTCTTCGAGATTCCGCTCCCACAGAGACCATTCACTCTGGACTGCACTGATCGGGTGCACCGCATGGGCGCGCCGGATCGTCTCGGCACTCATCTCCGACAAACCGAGGTAGCGAACCTTGCCTGCCTTGACCTGCTCGGCCATCACGCCGACGGTCTCTTCGATCGGCACGCTGCGATCGCGTCGGTGCTGATACCAAAGGTCGATGTGGTCGGTGCCGAGTCGTTGCAGACAGCCCTCGAGTGCGCGGCGCACGTTGGCCGGGCTGCCATCGACACCGGCCATCTTTCCATCCGGGGTGATCGAAAAGCCGAACTTCGTCGCGATCACGACCTCATGACGTCGTGTGCCGAGCGCGCGGGCGAGTAGCGCTTCGTTGACGTAGGGGCCGTAGACTTCGGCGGTATCAAAGAAATCGATACCAAGCTCGAGAGCGTGATGAATCGTCGCGATGCCTTCGGCTTCATCTGGCGCGCCATACATCAAGGGCATGCCGGCGACACCCGACATGCCCATGGTGCCAAGCCCAAGAGCAGAGACCGACAGACCCTGTGTGCCGAGCGCGCGCTTTTGCATGAGACTCAAACTCCGCCGAGGAAGTCCTGTTTGCCCAGCGAGACCCCGGCCTGTCGAAGCAGCGCGTAGGTCGTCGTCATGTGGAAGTAGAAGTTGGGCAGTACCCAGCGTTGGATGAAGGGCAAACCGTCCATTTCGAGCGTACGCGTACGCAGCGGCACCACGATGTGGCGTGTCTCTGCGCCTTCGAGTTGCGCGGGCGTGATGCTTTGCAGCCACGTCACGGTGGCGCGAACACGAGCCTGCAGCTCGGCGAGAGTTTTTTCCTCATCCGGCATCTTCGGCGGCTCGATACCCGCGAGACGCGCGATGCTGTTCTTGGCGAAGTCGCTGGTCAGCTGCACTTGGCGACGCAGGGCGAACATGTCCGGCGTGAGCCGCCAGCCTTCCAGCACTCCTTCATCGAGCTTGCGCTCGGCGGCATGGGCGGCTGCCTTACCCAGAATTTTCTCGAGGTTCTCGAGCATCGGCACGAAGGCGGCGACGGTCATCGAATGAACGCTTAACGACATGATCAGTGTCCTCCGGAGGTCTTGTCGGTTTTATCTGCTTTGCCGCGATGTTCGTCGATCCAGCGCTTGGTGACTGTCCAGGTCGTCTCATTCGGGCGCGGATCGCCGAGGGGCGGTGGTGAAAGATAGTCGGGATATCGAGTTTCGAGCACCTTCAGGAGCTTCGGCGAAATCTGGCTGCGATCGAAGGTGGAGAAACCGGTGGCGTTGAAGATCATGACTCCAGGACGATCGCGCATCTTCATCCAGGGGAGCCAACCCGAGATTCGTTGCCAGGAGATCTTGGATTCGGATATCCGGATCTTGCGAGCATCAAGGAAGTCGGCTGCTTTGTAGTACGTGTTGAAGATCTCCATCGCGTGGTAGGTGCCGCCGATGTATTCCTGATAGCCCCCGGCCAGCGGGTTCTCATAAAAAAGCGGCACCTCACGCGAAGCGACCAGAGTGTCGCCGTAGTGCCGGAGGGTGACCTCCAGTGGCTCGCCGTTGGCCATCTTCTCGTAGGTGGGTTGGCGCATATTCACCGGGTCGTTGGCAGCGTGGATCACCTCCACCGTCTCGCCGGTCCACGGATTCTTCCAAGTGTCGATGATGTCGCCCGTGGTCGGATCGAGGTAGACCATGATCTCGCGCGAGATGCTTCTGAAGCCCGCGCCGCGCACGGGGTCGACATGTCGTTCGCACTGGCGTGTATTGATCCCGATGACCGCGAACAACTGGCGATCTTTTTCGCCGGGAGCTCGGCTGTAGAGATAACCCTCCCACATGCCATAGCGAGTGACCCCGGACTCGGTCGTCCCACAGGTGAGCTTGGCGCTCCATTGCAGTGCTTCGCTGCCTTTACGGATCGCGGGCGCCGCGAGGAAATCATCCGCTGCTGTGGCGGTCGTCGTGGCGACGAGCAGGACACCGGCGAGCGTCGCCAGCAGCAGTCTGTGGCGCGTCCGATGCGTTCGAATCCAGTGCGTCATTTTCGTCCCTCCCATGTTCTACGATTTCTATTTTGATTCTGATTTGCAACAATAACGACAACAAACGCTGTCAGAGTATCGCCCATGTCTCAAATATGGTCTCCCGCTCATATGGCCACCTTCGCGAAGGTCGTCGATCTGAACGGTTTCTCGGCGGCTGCCCGGGCGTTCAAAGTGCCCAAAGCCGCCGTCAGTCGGGCCGTGGCTGAGCTCGAGCGTGAGCTCGGTCTGAAGTTGCTGACCCGCACCACGCGCCGCCTCGCCTTAACCCCAGCCGGTGAGCAATTGCTCCCCGCCTGTCGCGCCATTCTGGAGGCGGCCGAGCGTGTGCGCCAACAGTCAGCGAACCTGACCGTGCAGCGGCAGGGGCCGCTGCGGGTATTGGCCGACACCACGTACGGACGGGTGCTACTTGCGCCGCTCGTGCCGAGATTCCTGGAGCGCTTTCCGCAGATCCCGCTCGAGGTGGATTTGGGTGAAGTCGGCGACA
Organism: uncultured Pseudomonadota bacterium; assembly: GCA_903910215.1. Lineage (GTDB taxonomy): Bacteria > Pseudomonadota > Gammaproteobacteria > Steroidobacterales > Steroidobacteraceae > UBA964. The sequence goes on along the minus strand of CAIVYV010000055.1, from coordinate 12,171 downwards.
CCCCAAGGGCCGACTACGACGTTGTCATTCGCGCCGGTGCCGTCGCGGCTGACCCGGCGGCGGCGGACTCGCCGGTCGCCCGGGTGCTCGGCGCACCGCCGGCGATCCTGTGTGCGACGCCAGCCTACCTGCAGAGGGTCGGCGTTCCAGCGACGCCAGAGGAGCTCGACCGGCACGAGTTGCTGACGCCCGATTCGACCCATGGACCGCTGTTTGTGATTCGTCTCGCACACGGCAACCGACGAGCCGAGATCACCGTACGTCCGAAACTGGCGGTCAACGATCCCGCCCTCTTACATGCTTCGGTGGCCGCGGGCCTCGGCATCGGGGTTTTGCCGGAGTTCCTGTGTCGGCAGGGGCTCGCCACCCAGAAGCTCAAACGCGTGTTGCCTGACTGGGTGCTGCCCGAGCAGGCCCCGTTGTGTGCGCTCTACCCCGGCAGACTTGCCGAGGACGAGCGCGTGAAGTCGTTGGTTGAGTTCCTTGCGGCCAACATCGTCCCCGCGCTAGCGGGTTAGAATGAGTTCAATCCCTGTCGAAGTTGAAAGGATCGCCCGATGTACCGCGCGCCACTGAAGGATCTGCGTTTCAACATGCATGAGCTGATCGGTGAATCGGCTCTGCAGGCCTGTCCTGCGTATGCCGAGTTTTCACTCGATCTGGCCGATGCCGTCCTCGAGGAAGCAGGCAAGTTTGCCGAGACGGTGCTCGATCCCCTCTACAAATCAGGCGATCGCGACGGCGCTCGTTGGACGCCGGATGGCGTCATCGGCGCGCCGGGCTTCAAAGCGGCTTACCAGCAGTTTGTCGAGGGTGGTTGGGCGAGTTTGCGCGCTTCGCCCGAACACGGTGGTCAGGGCGTTCCTTATGTGATCGGCACGGCGGTCGAAGAGCTTTGGGCGGCATCGAATCTGTCGTTCAAGTTATGCCCGATGCTGACCCAAGGCGCCGTCGAAGCGATCGAACAATACGGCACGGAAGAACAGAAGCACCTTTATCTCGCCAAGATGGTGAGCGGCGAGTGGACCGGCACGATGAACCTCACCGAGCCGCAAGCAGGTTCGGACCTCGCTGCGATTCGGACTCGTGCGCAACCCGATGGAGATCATTACCGTCTCTTCGGCCAGAAGATCTTCATCACTTACGGTGATCACGATTTCACGCCCAACACGATCCATCTCGTGCTGGCCCGTATCGACGGAGCACCGGCAGGCGTCAAGGGCATTTCGATGTTCATCGTGCCGAAGTTTTTGGTGAACGCCGACGGGTCTATCGGCGAGCGCAACGATGTGCAGAGTATTTCGATCGAACACAAGCTCGGTATCCATGCGAGTCCAACTTGTGTGATGGCCTATGGCCAGAAGCAGGGCGCGATCGGTTATCTCGTCGGTGAGGCCAATCGTGGTCTCGAATACATGTTCGTGATGATGAATGCGGCGCGTTTGTCGGTGGGTCTCGAAGGCTATGCTGTGGCTGATCGAGCCTATCAGCAGGCAGCGGAATGGGCGCGCACCCGCGTGCAGGGCAAGCCGCCGGTGCCGGGCATCAACGCGCCCGCACCGATCATTTATCACCCTGATGTGAAGCGCATGCTGCTGACGATGAAATCGCAGATCGAGGCGTTGCGTGCGGTGGCGCTGTACGCATCTTTCCAGCTCGATCTCGGTGCGCGTCATCCGGATGCTGCCATCAAAGCGGCCGCGCAGACGCGCGGTGATTTGCTGATCCCGGTCGTCAAAGCCTGCAGCACCGAAGCGGGCATCGAGCTTGCGTCACTCGGTGTGCAAATACACGGCGGCATGGGTTTCGTCGAAGAAACAGGCGCGGCGCAGCCTTACCGTGACGTGCGTATCACCACCATTTACGAAGGTACGACGGCGATTCAATCGAACGATTTTATCGGCCGTAAATTGGCGCGCGACCGCGGAGCCGCGATGGGTTCTTTGATAGCCGATATGCGCAGCGAGTTGGCGACGATCACTCCCACGGGCGCCGCTGATGTCACGGCAGCCGTGATCGAGAGTAAGGCGGCAACCCTCGAAGCGATCGACGCATTGGAATTCGCGGTCAAGTCCGTGCTCGCGGCGTCTGCGCAGGGACCCGAGCGGGCACTGGCCGTCTCGGTACCGGCGTTGCGTCTCGCGGGCTACGTTATCGGAGGCTGGTTGCTGACCAAGTCCGCTGCGATTGCGGCTCGCAAGCTCGGCGAGTCAGGCGCAGACGTCGACTTTCTGCGCGGCAAGTTGGCTTCAGCGCGTTTCTATGCGGGTCATATTCTGCCGCAGGCGCACGCGCTCGCGCGCGTGGTCAGTGCGGGTGCCGCGAGTGTGCTTGAGGTAGACGCTGCCGTCGTTTGACCTCAGACCTCGTAGTCGACTGAGCGGCGCTCCGTCGTGAGCGCCTTCACCTTCGGCACGACCGCTTGATGCAGCGGATGTGCTTGGTAGGTTTTGAGCGCCTCGAGATCGGTGAACTCACTGTAGAGAACCACATCGGCCGCGTTTACGTCGGTCACCACGTTCACGCCCACTTCGATATGCAGCAGACCTGGGATTTGGCCGCGCAATCCTTCCAGTAATTCTTTGATATGGGCGGCGCTGACCGCCTTGTCGTTGTCTTCGCTGAGTCGCCACGCGACGATGTGCTTGATCATGATGGCTTCCTCAAGGTTTGCCATGCGGCGATGGCCGCCGCGCGGGATTCTTTTAAATCGACGATGGGAGAGGCGGGATAGTTCTTGTCGCCCCCGATCCAGCGCTGGATGTATTCACTCTGTGGATCGAACTTCTCGGCCTGGCTTTCCGGGTTGAATACTCGGAAGTAGGGCGCGGCGTCAGCGCCGCAGCCCGCAGCCCACTGCCAGCCGAGGGTGTTGCTGGCGAGGTCCGCATCGACCAAGGTATCCCAGAACCAGCGTGCACCCTCTAGCCAGTGCAGCCGCAGGTTTTTCACTAGAAACGAAGCGACGACCATGCGCACCCGATTGTGCATCCAGCCGGTGTGCCAGAGTTCGCGCATGCCTGCATCGACGAGCGGAACGCCAGTACGACCACGTTGCCAGGCCTGCAATTGTTTGACGTCGTCACGCCATGGGAATTTCTGGTATTCGAGTCGCAGCGGTTCGTTGGTGGTGCGCGGAAAATGGTAGAGCAGGTGATGTGCAAACTCTCGCCAGCCGATCTCTGCCATGAATTGACTGCCGCGCCACTTTGCCGCCGTGTGCCAGATCTGTCGCGGCGAAATCTCGCCGAAATGCAGATGGGGAGACAGCCGCGACGTACCCGTTTGTGCTGGAAGGTTGCGCGTTTCACCGTAGTTCGCGACGCTGTCGTCGAGAAACCGGCCAAGGTGCTGCATGGCGCCGCGCTCACCCGGTCGCCAGGCTTCCTGCATGCCGCTGTACCAGTGAATCTTAGGCAATAACTTCAACGCATCGAGCTCAGTGCTCACCGGCCAGGTCGGTGGCGTCGGGATCCGAGCGGGCGTCGCGAGTGGTTTGGGCAGATCGAGTGTGGCCGATACCTTGCGCCAATACGGCGTGAAAACCTGAAACGGTTTCCCCGAGTTATTTTGTATATCCCAAGGTTCGACCAGTAGAGCGGCATTGAAGCTGCGCGCTTCGATGCCGGCATCTCGCAAGTTCTGCTTGATCAGCTGATCGCGCGCGATGATCAGAGGCTCATAACGACGACTCCAATAGACCGCCGTCGCACCGGATTCTTTGATCAGTTTACGTAGCTCGGCGGCGCTGTCTTTCGTGCGGCGAATGACAAGCCGCGATCCCTTTTCGCTCAACGCTCGCTCGAGCGAGCCCAAGGATTGATATAACCACCAACGCGTCGCGGCGCCTGGCGCCCATTCGCCTTCTTCCTCAGGGCACCAGAGGAATACGGGAATAATTGGCACGCCTTTTTCGACGGCTGCAGTCAACGCAGCATGGTCGGCAAGTCGTAAATCTTGACGAAACCAAAGAATGATTGGGGCTGTCATGCGAGCTGCTCCGCGATGACATCGGACACCATTTGGATGGCAGCCTGGCGAGCACTGCTCTTACGCCAAATCGCGCCGATGCGTCGCGAGGGTTGAGGTTTCACGAAAGGGCGCAATACGAGTCCGCGTGGCGCTGCGTGGCTGCCGCGCGTGGCGAGCTCCGGCAGTAAGGTCACGCCGGCACCGGCCGCCACCATTTGCCGCAAGGTTTCGATGCTGGTGGCGCGAAAGTCCTGCTTTTCTTCCGCATCGATGCGATTGCACACATCGAGAGCTTGATCTCGCAAACAGTGGCCGTCCTCGAGCAATAGTAATGTGGCGCCGGAGAGATCCTCGACACGGATCTGTTTGCGATCGGCGAGTGGATGGTTCGTGGGTGCTGCGACGACGAACGGCTCGTCGTACAGGGGTCGCGTTACGAGCCCATCGATTTCGATCGGCAGCGCGAGAATGCCAAGGTCGAGTTCGCCCGCGCGCAGTTTCTCGAGCATAGGGGCGGTTTGATATTCGTAGAGCATGAGCTCGAGTCGTGGGAGGGCCTTGCGTAGTTTGGGCACCACGAGCGGCAGTAGGTAAGGGCCAATGGTTGGCAAGAACGCGACTCGCAACCGCCCCGCCAGCGGGTCTCGATGAGTGCGCGCGATGTCGACTACCTCGTCGCTAGCTTCGATGATTCGCCTCGCTCGCGCGACGATCTCGCTGCCTGCCGGTGTCAGCAGTGCACCTCTCGGCTGCCGCTCGATGAGGGGCACGCCTAGATAGTCCTCGAGTTTTTTCAGTTGTGCCGAGAGGGTCGGCTGGCTGACGAAGCAGCGCTCGGCCGCTTTACCGAAGTGCCCGGTATCCGCCACGGCGACGAGGTAACGCAGATCTTTGAGTTTGATATCAGCCATCCTGGCAGCCTGTCCGAGCGATTTACGGCATCTATCGAAATGATCACATCAATCGATTGGCGTGTCGAGGGCATCGCGACCAAACTTCGCCGCAGTGGTTTTCGACAGTTGAGGAAGACTGGCGGGCTGCTATCCTGACTGCATCCCCCCTCCCCGCCAGGTCAGGAGTGGCCCGCCATGTCTTCCCGATACGAGAAAACCGCCTATATCGTGCTCTGTCGCGACGGCGTCTCTGGCGCCGCTGTGCGCTCAGCGCAGACCGCTTCGCACATGGCCTACATCGAGAGTGTCATGGACGAGCTCAACGTGGCAGGCCCCCTGTACGACGAAAGTCGCGAACAGCCGATCGGAAGTTTGTATTGCCTACACACCCGCAGCCTTGCGCGCGCCAAAGAAATTATCGAGAACGATCCCTACTTTCTCCATGGCGCATTTGAATCGGTGGAATACTTCCCGCATCTGCCGGCAGCCGGACGTTATATCGGCGGCAAGATATGGTGAAGGAGGCAATTTTCGACGAGATGCACACCGAAGCCGGCGGCGTGCGGCCACATTACCAAGCCTATGCCGAGTGGCTCGCAGAGACGCCTGCCGACAGCATCGTCGAGAAGCGTAACGAAGCCGATACCTTGTTTCGTCGCGCCGGTATTACGTTCGCTGTCTACGGTGATGAGACCGGCACAGAGCGATTGATTCCGTTCGATATCGTCCCGCGGATCATTCCCTCACCCGAGTGGGAGCGGCTGCAGCAGGGTTTACGACAGCGGGTGACGGCACTCAACGCCTTTCTGCACGACGTTTATCACGATCAGGAGATCCTGCGCGCAGGACGCATTCCCGCCGAGCAGGTGCTTTGTAACGTGCAATATCGGCCCGAGATGCAAGGCATCGATTTGCCGATGGACGTCTATGCGCATATCGCAGGCATCGATCTGGTGCGCGCAGGGAAGGGCGAGTACTACGTCCTCGAGGACAATTTGCGCGTACCTTCGGGTGTGTCCTACATGCTCGAAGATCGTAAAGCGATGATGCGATTATTTCCCGAGCTGTTCGCGCGCTACTCGGTGTCACCCGTCGAGCATTATCCTGACTTACTGCTCGAAACCTTGCGTAGCGTGGCACCCGCTGGCGTGCGCGATCCGGTTGTCGTGCTGCTGACGCCGGGTGCGCACAACAGCGCTTACTTCGAACATGCCTTTCTCGCTCAGCAGATGGGTATCGAGCTCGTCGAAGGACAAGATTTGTTCGTCGACGATGAGATCGTCTACATGCGCACGACGCAAGGCCCGCGCCGTGTCGATGTCATCTATCGGCGCGTGGACGACGATTTTCTGGATCCGCTGGCCTTTCGCCCCGATTCCATGCTCGGCGTGCCGGGTTTGCTCACGGCGTATCGTGCCGGACGTGTCGTCATCTCAAACGCGATCGGCACGGGTATCGCTGATGACAAATCGACCTATCCGTACGTGCCAGAGATGGTTCGCTTCTACCTCGGTGAAGAGCCTATCCTGCAAAACGTGCCTACCTGGATTTTGCGCCGAGAAGAAGATCTCGCGTATGTGCTAGCCAATCTAGCGGAGCTCGTCGTCAAAGAGGTTCACGGTGCTGGCGGCTACGGTATGTTGATCGGGCCACTAGCAACACAGGCGGAGATCGAGGCATTCCGTTTGCGAATTCTTGCTGATCCCGCACGCTATATCGCACAGCCGACATTGGCGTTATCGGCTTGCCCAACTTTCGTCGAGACGGGTTTGGCACCTCGACACGTCGATTTACGACCATTTGTGTTATCCGGGCGTGACGTCACGATGGTCCCAGGCGGCCTGACGCGAGTGGCTTTGCGCGAAGGATCGCTGGTCGTCAATTCGTCGCAGGGTGGTGGCACCAAAGATACGTGGGTGCTCGAGCGCGCATCATGTTGAGCCGTACCGCAGACCATTTGTATTGGATGGCGAGATACACAGAGCGAGCCGAAAATCTTGCGCGCATGCTGGATGTAAATTGCCGCATGACACTGCTGCGACAAGAGGAAGACATCACTCGAAAGCGATGGGCTTCAACACTCGCGACAGTCGGCCAGATAGACGCCTATCTCGCAGCGCGCGAGACCATCACCCAGGATGCCGCCATCGAATGGATCGCTTTCGAGCCAGCCAATCCCGGTAGCATCGAACATTGTCTCGATCGGGCGCGCGAAAATGCGCACGCCGTCCGCGGCACGCTGACGTCCGAGACTTGGGAGACACTGAACGCGACATGGCTTGAGCTGAAGCGTTACAAGCGCGTCGCTGCTCGTCGGCAGAATACCGGCGAGTTCTTTGAGTGGGTTAAATTCAGGTCGCATCTAGCGCGTGGCGTCATCCAAGGTACGATGTTGCATGACGAAGCGCTCGAGTTCACCTTGCTTGGCACTTATCTCGAGCGTGCCGATAACACGGCGCGCATCCTCGATGCCCGGTTCGAGCTCTTGATGCCAGATGCAGCAGCTCCTGATGCAGCGGTCGACTACTATGAGTGGAGCGCATTGCTGCGATCCGTGTCGGCATTCGAGGTATATCGAAAAGTGTATCGCGACCTCATTACGCCACGACGTGTCGCAGAGCTTTTGATTTTTCACGAGGCTATGCCGCGCTCTTTGCGGCATTGCACCAATCGTGTCCATCAGACGCTAGTGCGCGTCGCTAATGCTCGATCAGGCGAGACGACACGACGCTCCGGGGAGATCCAAGCGGCCCTGCAATATGGGCGCATCGACGAGGTGCTAGACGTCGGTGTTCGCGATTACCTTGCTAGTTTTTTATCGCGAACCAGTGATCTCGGCGCTCGCATTGCTCACGACTTTCTCGTATCGGAGGCGACGGTCTGACATGTTGCTGCATATCGAACATGAAACCGTCTACCGCTACGACCGACCGGTTAATCACAGTGTGCAGAGTTTACGATTGACGCCACGCACGGAAGCCGGTCAGCGAGTGTTGAACTGGCATCTGCAAACGCCAGGGCAAAAATCTCAGCAAATTGACGCGCATGGCAACGTGATGCACTTGCTGACGATCGACGAGCCCCACGTCGAGATTCGCATCCATGTGACCGGGACGGTTGAAACCGAATCCGTGGTCGATGCAGCGCCATCGAATCGTGGAGGCCTATCGCCGCTGGTTTATCTGCCAGAGACCTCACTCACGCGTGCCGATGAGAATCTGCAAGTATTTGCGCGGAGCTTTGGTCATCTGTCGAGCAGCCGAGAGGGTGTACTGGCTCTGGCCGCAGCGATTCGGAGCGAGATTGAGTACGTACCGGGATCGACCGATGTATCTGACCCCGCAGCCAGCGTCTTTTCGTTGCGTCGTGGTGTTTGCCAGGATCACGCACATATCATGCTCGCTTGTTGTCGCAGCCTTGGAGTTCCGGCGCGGTACGTGAGCGGATATCTGTTGACCGAGCGCGACGATCACATCGCAAGCCATGCTTGGGTCGATGTCTGGCTGGACGAGCCGCAACGTTGGTTTGCCGTTGACGTTACCAATGGAGTTCCGGGCGGCCCCCATCATTGTCGTCTTGCGGTCGGACGCGATTATCTCGATGCCTGTCCGGTGCGAGGTGTTCGTCGTGGTGGCGGTACAGAAACCATGGCGGCGACGGTCGCCGTATCTTCCGACGAGCTGCCGCGTCGCATCGCAGCGCCGCGACCTCGTCTGCTGCAACAACGACAGGCACAGCAGTAACGCAGTAGAATCAGTCATGACTTATTGCGTCGCTACGCTGCTCGACACGGGTCTCGTATTCCTATCGGACTCACGCACCAACGCCGGTGTCGATCACGTCAATACTTTCCGCAAGATGCACGTTTTCGAGCGCTCCGGCGATCGCGTGCTCGTGTTGATGACTTCCGGAAATCTCGCCGTGTCGCAGGCGGTCGTGCACGAATTGCACGAATGCATCGCGCAACACGATGCGCACAGTCTCTATAGCGTCAAAAGTGCGTTCGATGCGGCTACCTTGGTCGGTGAGGCGTTGCGAGCAGTACACCAGCGCGACGCTGCCTCGTTGAAGGAGCACGGTATCGACTTCAACGCCGCTTTCATACTGGGCGGTCAGATTCGTGGCGAAGTACCGAGGCTGTTTCATATCTACGCAGCCGGCAATTTCATCGAGGCGACCGAAGACACGCCGTATTTCCAGATCGGTGAATCGAAGTACGGCAAGCCGATCCTCGATAGGGTGATTACGCGCTCTTCGAGTATTGCCGAAGCCACCAAGTGTGCTCTGATCTCGATGGATTCGACGATTCGCTCTAACTTGTCTGTGGGCCTACCGCTTGATCTCGTCTGCGTGCGGCGCGATGCACTGAAGGTTCATCTCCATCGCAGCATCACTGCCGAAGACGATTACTTCCGCATGATTCGCTCCGGCTGGAGCGATAGCCTGCGGCACGCCTTTCATACCCTGCCGAATCCGACTTTCTGAAATCGGTTCGGTGCGGCAGCTTTAGTCTAGTTAGAGCTTGGCCGCGCGCTCTTCCGTGGTCGCACCGAGCAGACGATCAACCAGCCGAGTCGTGTAGTCGCTCGGCTTAGTGCCCTTCGCAACAAGCGAATAAACAGCCGGCACTACGAAGAGGGTCAAGAAGACCGATACGATCGTGCCGTAGAACACGACGATGCCGATAGGCAGTCGCTGCTCCGCGCCCGCACCCGTTGCGAACAAGAACGGAATGGCGCCGAAAGCCGTGCAGAGGCTCGTCATCAACACGGGGCGCAAGCGCGTCACCGAAGCTTCGATGATCGCTTCGTGGAACTCCTTGCCGCGATCGCGCAACTGATTGGCGAACTCGACGATCAGCACGCCGTTCTTGGCAGCAATGCCGATCAACATCACGACCGCAATCTGACTAAATATGTTGATGCTCATGCCGTGAACTTTGAGGCCGAACACGGCGCCCAGCATAGCGAGCGGCACGGTGACCATGATGATCGCCGGGTGCACGAAGCTCTCGAACTGAGCGGCGAGAACGAGGAACACGATTACAACCGCGAACAACAGGGTGATCCATAATTGCCCGCCGCTACGGACGTAATCGGCAGATTCGCCATCCCACATCAAAGTGGCGCCAGCAGGCAGTTCTTTGCGCACGGTTTCTTCGAACCATTTGACCGCCTCGCCCATGGTGTACTCCTCGGCGAGATCCGCGCGAATCTCGACGGCACGCAGGCGATTGAATCGACTGAGTTCGGTGGCACTCGCCGTCTCTGTCAACTTGACGATGCTCGACAACGGCAAGAGCTCACCGGTGCGATCAGATCGAACCTGCAGATTGGTAAGGTCGGTCGTCGTGGCACGCTCATCCGGGCGACCCTGCAGCACGACGTTGTACTCGCGGCCACGATCAATGAAAGTCGTCACGATTCGCGACCCGAGCATGGTCTCGAGCGTACGTCCGACCGTTTGCAGCGAGACACCCAGATCGGCGGCGCGATCACGATCGATGGCCACTTTGATCTGTGGCTTGCGGGGGCGGTAGTTGCTCTCGACACCCGTGAGTCCCGGGTTCTTTTCAGCGAGTGCGACGAGTTGATCTGACCACTTAGCGAGACTCTCGTAATCCGGACCGCCAATCACGGCTTGTACCGGTGAGCCGAAACCACCGCGCAGCGCACCCGGCAGGATGGCGGTGGCACGCACACCTGGCAACAAACCCAGTTCTTTGCGCAACGCACCTGCGATGTCCTGCGCGGAGCGATCACGTTCGGTCCACGGTTTGAGCGTTATGATGACTCGCGCAGTCGTCACTTCACCGCCACCGCCCCAGCCACCCGGAACGCGCAAGGTCACGCGCTGGATATCGCCAAACTCCATCTGTTTGTTGACGATCGCCTCGAGCTTGCGGCCGTATTCGGCGGTGTATTCGAAACTCGAGCCTTCGGGTGCTTGCAACGTGATGAAGATGCGACCTACGTCGGCACTTGGCGCGAACTCTTCGGGAATCGCGCGAAAGGTCAGCACTCCGAGCAGACTCAGACCTAGCACCGAACTGACGATCAACAGCGGGCGGCGGTTGAGTTGTCGCAGGCGCCGCTCGTAGATCTCAGCGAGTTTCTTGAAGAAGCGTTCGACGGCTTGAGCGAATCGGCCGTGCTTCATGTCGCGCTCGGGGGGAAGGCGTGAGGCGAGCATGGGCGTGAGGGTCAAAGCGACGAGCGCCGAGAACAAGACCGCTGCGGCGAGCGTAAGACCGAACTCGCGGAACAGCCGACCGACGTCGCCGGGCAGGAACGAGATTGGCACGAACACGGCGACGAGCGTGAGCGTGGTCGCGATCACCGCGAAACCGATTTCGCGACTGCCGCGGATGGCAGCCACCATTTGTGGTTCGTCGAGCTCTGCGCGGCGATGGATGTTCTCGAGCACGACGATCGAATCGTCGACGACGAGACCGATGGCGAGCACGATACCGAGGAGTGTCAGTACGTTGATGGAGTAGTCGAGCGCGTACACGGCCATGAAACCGGCGATGACGGACACCGGAATGGTCACTGCCGGAATGATGGTCGTGCGCAGCGTGCCGAGGAAGCCGTAGATCACGATCAGCACTGACACGAACGCAAAAATTACAGCTATCAAGACTTCTCGTAACGCCGCCTCGATCGCAACACCGTTATCGACGTTCACGACGATTGCGGCGCCTTCGGGTAAGTCGGCCTGGATGCGATCGACCTCGGCGCGTACACCTTGTACGAGCTCGAGTACGTTAGCTTTCGACTGCGCCTCGATGCCGATACCGACGCCGGCACGACCGTTAGTACGGAATAAGGAGCGATCGTTCTCCGCCTCGAGCCGTACTTGCGCGACTTCGCCGAGACGGACCAGATGACCCTCTGGTCCTTTACCGATGACCAGATTACGGAAATCGTTTTCGTTGTCGAGACCAACGTCTGTACGTAGCGAGAATTCGCGCTGGATCGACTCGATACGACCTGCTGGCAGCTCGATGTTCTCGCGACGCAGCGCAGACTCGATATCGTTGACGGTGAGCGAACGGGCAGCCAGCGACTGACGATCGATCCAGACGCGCATGGCTGCACGACGCGCGCCATTGAGCGAAGCACGCGCGACACCGGGCACGGTGGACAAACGATCGACAATGTAACGCTCGGCGTAATCTGTGACTTCGAGCTCAGTCATTTTCTCAGAGTTGAAACTCAGGAACATGACCGCTTCGGCAGTCGAATCGGACTTGGCGATCTGCGGCGGGTCCGCTTCAGGCGGCAATTGTTGCAGTACGCGTGAG
>CAIVYV010000054.1 GCA_903910215.1 uncultured Pseudomonadota bacterium | reverse complement strand
TGTTGATCGCAACCAGGGGGCGTCGCTGGCCTCACCTTGGTACGGACGTACCTGAATCGGGATGCGGGCCGTGATTTCATGTGTATTGCCAGCTAAGCGTGCATTGAGTGTGAGTTTTCGCGGCGCGCGGATCCAATCCGTCAGCTCGCGATGTCCTTGCGTGACGCCTGCAAATTCGGTCTCCACTTCCATCGTCGCGATACGTTCGTCGCTGGCGGATTCGGATAAATGCGTACCGGGATGCGCCTCGATCAGTCGGCGAAGACGCTGTGCTCCAAGATCCGCGAGACGTGCCCGCTCGCTGGGCGACCAAGCTGGATGTGCTTCACCCTCGAACCAGGTCAGGCGTACCGGGCGACTCCAGCCCGCTTTGACGGTTGGTGACGGCGATTCGCAGTGTGTCGGTTGCGTGCATTTTGCCAATGCCTCGCCCGTCGTGTCGTCCTGTAAACAGGCTTGCCATTGCGCTGCGCGATCGAGTAATTCGTCCTGCGTTTCTGCAGCGAGTACTGGGTTTGCACTCAGGCTCGATAGTGCCGCAACGACAGCGAGACGGATGTTCATCGAGAGGCCGTTGTGTTACGCAGCCGAACAACTTCAACACCGGGCAGTCGCAGCGTCGTCTGGTACGTGTCGTTGCCAAGCGGTTCGATGCTGATGACTTCGACGCCTTGCAGACGACCCGTGACACGCGTGCGGGTGACGTCGTTCTGCAGGCGATTGTCGTCGGTCGCACTTTCGCTGCCGAACGTCACGCCGTAGACAAGTTCGGCCATGTTTCGATAAGCATCTATCCGAGAGGCCCGAGCCGCCATCAAGCGACGTTGCGCCACATCCGTACTCGGTTGAGCCGTGATGGAGGCATAGCCAACGGCAATCAAATCCTCCGGGTACACGGGAGGTGCGGCTGGCGGAGCCGGGGGCTTGCGTGGCCGCACGTTTAGTCGCGAAAGCAGTGCCTGTGCACGCTCGAGTCGACGAGGTTCGGCAGTAGCCGCAGTCGGCGTTGAGATCGTCGTCTCGGGGACGACCTGTTTCGGGGCGAGTTGGGTCGTGGAGCTCACTCGGGTGCAACCCGAGAGCGCCAATACGCCCAACCCCAACGCCAGGACGAATCGATGTGGTGCCATGGATACGCTCTTCAGGAAGGATTCCCTTCCTTAGTCGACTCCGCCGCGCTGTGCTTGAGGACTCCCGAGGTTCCGTATTGGCATGTGGGTTGCATACCACAACACGGGGATCGGCAAAGTCACGAAAACCTTGCCGGTCGACGACGTAACTTATTGAGCAGATTGAATTTTACTATGGCGTCGATGCCGTTTGCACTGCCGTCGAACCTTCGACAATGGGTCGGTAACGTGCCGCTACAGGCGGTTGCGATCCCATTGGGCTTCCTGTTGCTGCTCGGCATGCTCATCTTGCCGGTGCCGACGCCACTGCTCGATCTGTTTTTCACGTTCAACATCGCCCTCTCGCTCGTCATCATCTTTCTGTCGATCTCGGCTGCTCGGCCGCTGTCGTTCTCGGTTTTTCCGACCGTGCTGCTGTTTGCGACCTTGCTACGCCTCGCACTTAACGTGGCCTCGACTCGGGTCGTGCTGAGTTCAGGGCACGAAGGTCCCGACGCGGCTGGTGCCGTGATCGAAGCCTTCGGCTCCGTGCTGGTCGGCGGTGATTACATCGTGGGTCTCGTGGTCTTCGCGATTCTCGTCATCATCAACTTTGTCGTCGTGACCAAGGGTGCAGGTCGCGTGTCGGAAGTGACCGCACGCTTCACCCTCGATGCCATGCCTGGCAAACAGATGGCGGTAGATGCGGATCTCGCCTCGGGACTCATCACTCAAGACCAAGCTCGAGCACGTCGTAAGGAGATCACCTCAGAGGCGGACTTCTACGGATCGATGGACGGTGCGAGCAAGTTCGTTCGTGGCGACGCGATCGCCGGTATCTTGATTCTGTTCATCAACATCATCGGCGGCGTCTTGGTCGGGACGATGCAACATGGTTTAGCGGTAGGCGAAGCCATGGAGCGTTATTCGACGCTCGCTGTTGGTGACGGTCTCGTCGCTCAAGTACCTGCGCTCTTGCTGTCGATCGCAACGGCCATCATCGTCACGCGCGTCTCCGGTGAGGAGACGCTGCACGATCAAACAACGACGCAGTTCAATA
>CAIVYV010000053.1 GCA_903910215.1 uncultured Pseudomonadota bacterium | reverse complement strand
CCGACTCGCATGGCCTACGAGCGAGTGATCCCCATCGTTGACATGACGGCGCGGCTCCTAGGCTCCGCCTTGAATTCCCGCCGCTAGACCCCATCTACGCGTCAGGGAGTGGGTCAGATAGCGGCGGCTTTGAGCTGTAGCTAATTCTAAATTCCCATCGTAAATCATTGTTTTTAAGGTGATATTCCATGAGTGAATCGCCGGAACAGGCGGCTGCGGCCAGCCCGGAACTCGAGTCGCTGCGCGAGGAGCTTGCGGTGACGCGCGCGCTCGTCGAGCAGCTGAAGGATGAAAAGCTTCGTGTTTTCGCTGAACTCGACAACATTCGAAAGCGCGCGCAACGCGATGTTGAGCAGGCGCATCGCTATGCCCTCGAGAAGTTCGCTGCGGAGCTGCTGCCCGTAAAAGACAGCCTTGACCTCGGTGTCGAGAACGCTGGTAAAGCGGATGCAGCGGCGCTCGCCGAAGGGCAGGCCGCAACGCAGCGGTTGCTCGCTAAAGCAATGGAGAAAGCGGGCATCGTCGACCTTAATCCGGTGGGCGAGCCCTTCGATGCGAATCTGCACGAGGCGATGGCGGCGCAGCCCTCCGAAACCGCCGAGCCCAACTCGGTTCTCGCCGTGATTCAACGCGGCTATACGCTTAACGGACGATTGCTGCGCGCTGCGCGCGTCATCGTCGCACGCGCCCCGGGTTGAATCCCACCCGGCTTGAATCCGCAACGAATACCCCCATTTAAAGCGGCATAACGGGCCGATGGCCCCACGAAATCCGCAACGGAGCACACATCATGGCAAAAGTTATCGGCATCGACCTCGGCACGACGAACTCCTGTGTCGCCATCATGGACGGCGGCAAGCCGCGCGTGATCGAGAACAGTGAGGGTGATCGTACGACTCCCTCGGTGGTCGCCTTCACCAAGGACGATGAGGTTTTGGTCGGTCAGTCGGCCAAGCGTCAGGCGGTCACCAATCCGTCGAACACCCTTTATGCGGTCAAGCGTCTGATCGGGCGTCGCTTCGACGAGAAGATCGTCCAGAAGGACATCGACATGGTGCCGTACAAGATCGTCAAGGCGGACAACGGCGACGCCTGGATCGAATCGCAGGGCAAGAAGATGGCGCCGCCGGAGATCTCCGCGCGTGTGCTGATGAAGATGAAGAAAACCGCTGAGGAGTTTCTCGGCGAGGAAGTGACCGAAGCCGTGGTGACGGTGCCGGCGTACTTCAACGACTCGCAGCGTCAGGCCACCAAGGATGCCGGTCGTATCGCGGGGCTCAACGTCAAGCGCATCATCAACGAGCCGACGGCCGCAGCGCTCGCATACGGTCTCGACAAGGACGGCGGTGATCGCAAGATCGCGGTGTACGACTTGGGTGGCGGCACGTTCGACGTGTCGATCATCGAGATCGCCGAGGTCGATGGTGAGCGTCAGTTCGAAGTGCTCTCGACCAATGGCGACACGTTCTTGGGTGGTGAAGATTTCGACCTGCGGATCATCAACCACCTGGCCGACGAGTTCCTGAAGGAGTCGGGGGTCGATGTGCGCAAGGATCCGCTTGCCGTGCAGCGCCTGAAGGAAGCGGCCGAGAAGGCGAAGATCGAGCTTTCCTCGAGCCAGCAGACCGACATCAACCTGCCTTACATCACGATGGATGCAACTGGCCCGAAGCATCTGGCGGTGAAACTCACCCGTGCCAAACTCGAGTCGCTGGTCGAAGATCTCGTCAAGCGCACGATCGAGCCCTGCAAGATCGCGTTGAAAGACGCGGGTCTCTCGGCGGCCGAGGTTTCCGAGGTGATCCTCGTCGGTGGTCAGACGCGCATGCCGCTCGTACAGAAGTACGTCAAAGATTTCTTCGGCAAGGATCCCCGCAAGGACGTCAACCCGGATGAGGCGGTCGCGGTCGGCGCTGCGATTCAGGGCGGTGTGCTCGCCGGTGACGTGAAGGATGTGTTGTTGCTCGACGTGACGCCGCTGTCGCTCGGTCTTGAGACCTTGGGTGGCGTGATGACCAAGCTTATCGAGAAAAATACGACTATCCCGACCAAGCACTCTCAGGTGTTCTCGACCGCCGAGGACAACCAGACCGCCGTGACCATCCACGTGTTGCAGGGTGAGCGTGAGCGCGCGCTCGACAACAAGTCGCTCGGCAAGTTCGATTTGACGGATATTCCATCGGCTCGTCGTGGCACGCCGCAGGTCGAAGTGACGTTCGACATCGACGCCAACGGCATTCTCAACGTGTCGGCTAAGGATAAGGCGACCGGCAAGGAGCAGCGCATCGTCATCAAGGCCTCGTCTGGCCTTTCGGAGGACGAAATCAAGCGCATGGTGAGCGATGCCGAGGCGCATGCCGAGGAAGACAAGAAGTTCCGCGAGCTCGTCGAGACGCGTAACAAGGCCGATGGCCTCGTGCACTCGGTCGAGCAGACGCTCAAAGATTTGGGTGAAAAGGTCGCCACCGAGGAGCGCGTCAAGGTCGAGAATGCCCTCAACGATCTCAAGGCCGTTTTGAAGGATGACGACAAGGACAAGATCGAGAAGAAGCTCGAGGCGCTGATGCAGGCTTCTAGTGCGATCGCCCAGCAGGCTTACGCGCAACAGTCGGGCGAGGCCGGCGAGGGCGCTGCAGCGGCAGGTGGTGCCGAAGGCTCGGGTAAGGATCGTGGCGATGTGCTCGATGCCGAGTTCGAGGAAGTGAAGGATAAGGATCAGGACCGCAAGGCTTCCTGATCGGCCTTACGCCGACTGAACTCACATGGCCAAACGCGACTACTACCAGATCCTCGACGTCGCCAAGGGTGCGTCGGAGGCCGACATCAAGAAGGCCTACCGACGCCTCGCGATGAAGTATCACCCAGACCGTAATCCGGGTGATGCCGAGGCCGAGGAGCAATTCAAAGAGGCGAAGGAAGCCTACGAAGTGCTCTCCGATGCGCAGAAGCGCGCCGTCTACGACCAGCACGGTCACGATGGCATGGAGGCCATGCGTCAAGGCGGCGGGCCCGGTGGCGCCGGATTCGGCGGTGGTGACTTCGGCGATATCTTTGGCGAAGTTTTCGGCGATATCTTTGGTGGTGGTCGTCGTGGCGGTCGCTCGCAGGTTTTCCGCGGCGCGGATCTGCGTTACGAGCTTGAACTCGATCTGGCGCAAGCCGTTTTCGGCTATACGACCGAAGTTGAGATTCCGCGCTTGATGGAATGCGAGACCTGTCACGGCAGCGGCTGTGCCAAGGGCTCGAGCCCCGTCACCTGCGATCAATGCCAAGGCAGCGGCCAAATGCGGATCTCGCAGGGCTTCTTCCAGTTGCAGCAGCCCTGTAACAAGTGCCGCGGCACGGGCCGCATCATCAAAAATCCTTGCGATACCTGTCTCGGTCAGGGGCGTGTACGTCGTACGCGCACGCTGTCGGTCAAGGTGCCGGCAGGTGTTGCGACCGGTGATCGGATTCGTCTGGCCGGTGAAGGTGAGGCGGGCCGCAATGGTGGGCCGCCGGGCGATCTCTACATCGAGATGAACGTCAAACCGCACCCGATCTTCGAGCGCGAGGGTGACGATCTTTCTTGCGAAGTGCCGATTAGTTTTGCGACCGCCGTGCTCGGTGGTGCGGTGAACGTACCTACACTCGAGGGTGAAGTATCCATCAAGATTCCGGCTGAGACCCAGTCGGGTCGCGTTTTCCGTTTGCGCGACAAAGGCGTCAAACCGGTGCGCGGTGGCAGTCGAGGCGACCTGTTCTGTCGCGTTGTGGTAGAAACGCCGGTGAAACTGTCGTCCGAGCAGCGCGATTTGCTGCGCCGATTCGATGAGTCACTGCGCGGCGATGGCCAAGGCCACACGCCGCGTGAAGAGGGCTTCTTCGAGGGCGTAAAACGCTTCTTCTCCGGCGGCAACTAAACCGTCAGGAGTATTTGCATGCGAGTGGTGATCGTCGGAGCCTCGGGCCGGATGGGGCTCGCCATTACGCGTGCCGCTCTCGAAATGGGCGATGTCATGTTCGTCGGCGCCATCGACCGCGAGGGTGCCGCTGCTGTCGGACGCGATCTAGGTGAACTGGCCGGCTTGCCCGCGATCGGGACTCGGATCACGACGGATCTGACGGCCGTACTCGGCGATGCTGAGGTTGTGATCGATTTCTCCGCGGCCAGTGCGTCGCGCGGCAATCTCGCCGCTTGCGCTAACGCCGGTGTGTCCATCGTCATCGGTACGACGGGGCTCGATGCCGAGACGCACAGCGCGGCTGCTCTGGCTGCGCAACGGATTCCGGTGCTCATCGCCGCCAACACCAGCCTAGGTGTGACGATGCTGCTCGAGCTCGTACGCCAAGCAGCGCGATCGTTGCCTACAGACTTCGATATCGAAATCGTCGAGGCCCATCACCGACACAAGCAGGACGCGCCATCGGGCACGGCGTTGGCGCTCGGTCAGGCGGCCTCGGATGGTCGTGACATTGCGTTCCAGCGCGACTCGGTGCGGTACCACGTTGACGGCGGCGCACGACCGGCTGGTGAGATCGGCTACGCCGTCATTCGGGGCGGGGACGTGGTGGGTGACCACACGGTGGCCTTTCTCGGCGCAGGGGAACGGGTGCTGCTGTCACACCAGGCCACAGACCGGGCAATCTTTGCTCGGGGTGCCTTACGGGCAGCGAAATTTTTGTGTGAACAGTCGCCCGGCCGCTATGAAATGGGCGACGTAATTCGTCTTAAAACAAGAACTTAGGCGATTCTATCGGTGTTTCGTATCGGTGCGATTTCACCCCGAATTCCATGGACAGGATGGGGTCCGAAAACATAGAATTTCCTTCTAATCCGATAGCCGGGTTAGTCCGAGCAAGGCGGGAGGCATTCGAGAGAATGTCTCCCGTTTTGTCCATCTGATACCCGCGCTCTGCGTCGGAGAGTGTTTTTGCAGAGCAACGGGTGACTGAGTGAGCGAAGCAGTGCTGGCGCTCGCGGATGGTTCGACCTTCCGCGGCCAATCGATCGGTGCGACAGGTAATACCTCCGGCGAAGTCGTTTTCAATACCGCGTTGACCGGTTATCAGGAAATTCTTTCCGACCCGTCCTACTCGCGGCAGATAGTCACTCTCACTTATCCCCACATAGGCAACGTCGGTACCAACGACGACGACATGGAGTCCGTTGCAGCGTATGCGGCAGGGCTCGTGATCCGTGATCTGCCACCGCGGCTCAGCAACTACCGCTCCACGCGCAGCCTACCTGACTTTCTGATTCACCACGGTGTCGTTGCCATCGCCGATATCGACACGCGACGCCTAACGCGCATCCTGCGCGAGAAGGGCGCGCAGAACGGTGCGATCGTGACCGGCGAAGCGAGTAAATCGGGTGATCTGGCCAAACTCGAAGCAGCGGCGCTCGAAGCGGCGCGTGCTTTCCCTGGTTTGAAGGGAATGGATCTTGCCAAGGTCGTCTCGGTGCGTGAGCGCTACGAGTGGATAGCCGGCTCCACGTTCGATGCGCCGCCCGCGCGCACCGGTCACAAGCCGTATCGCGTTGTTGCCTTCGACTTTGGCGTGAAGCACAACATTCTTCGCTTGTTGGTCGATGCGGGCTGTTCGGTCACGGTCGTTCCTGCGCAGACACCGGCGAGTGAAGTACTGGCACTGAACCCGGAGGGCGTGTTCCTCTCGAACGGCCCCGGTGATCCAGAGCCTTGTGATTACGCCATTCGCGCCATCGGCGAAATTCTCGAGGCGAACGTACCGATCTTCGGCATCTGCCTTGGTCACCAGTTGCTCGGGCTTGCGAGCGGTGCTCGCACGATGAAGATGAAGTTTGGCCATCACGGCGCGAACCATCCCGTGCAGGATCTCGAGAGCCGTCGCGTGTTGATCACCTCGCAGAACCACGGCTTTGCGATCGACGAGAGCAGCTTGCCTGCCAAGCTCGTTGCAACCCATCGCTCGTTGTTCGATGGCACCTTACAGGGCGTGGCGCGCACCGATCGCGACGCCTTCAGTTTCCAGGGGCATCCTGAAGCGAGCCCCGGTCCCCACGACGTCAGCCATTTGTTCGATCGCTTTACGGCGGCCATGCAGCGCTGTCGTTCGGCTTGATCGAGAAACCGAGTCCGCCATGCCGAAAAGAACCGACATCCAAAGCATCCTGATCATCGGCGCAGGTCCGATCGTCATCGGTCAAGCCTGCGAGTTTGATTACTCAGGTGCGCAGGCGTGCAAAGCGCTGCGGGAGGAGGGCTACCGGGTCATCCTGGTGAACTCGAACCCGGCCACGATCATGACCGACCCCGGCATGGCCGAT
>CAIVYV010000052.1 GCA_903910215.1 uncultured Pseudomonadota bacterium | reverse complement strand
ATTCACGACGCCTTGGATCAGCGTGAGCGTGACCATGTCGCCGTTGGCGATGTGACCAATCTCGTGACCGAGCACCGCTTCGACTTCGTCTTTGCGCATGCTGCGCAGCAAACCCGTGCTGACGGCGACCAGTGCCTTATTCTTGTTGGCACCGGTGGCGAAAGCGTTCGGTTCCGGCGAATCGAAAATGCCGACCTCCGGCATGCCGATACCGGCTTCTTGCGCCTGACGACGCACCGTTTCGACGATCCAGCGCTCGGTGTCGTTGCGCGGCTGCTCGATGAGCTGCACACCCATCATGCGCTTGGCGCTCCACTTCGACATGGCGAGAGAGATGAAGGCGCCGCCGAAGCCGAACACGGCAGCAAACACGAGCAGGCCGTACAGGCTGCCCCCTTGGGCGGCGATGTACTGATCGATGCCGAGCACCTTCATCACGACCGACAGTACGAGGACGACGGCGAGGTTGGTGGCAAGGAACAGCAGAATACGTTTCATACGGGTCAAAGACTCCTGTGTCAGTGTGACCGGCTTTTCCAGTCGGCGAGTTGGACTCATTCCAGCGACGGAGGTTCAGTCCGTACTGCAAATTTATCCGGGTCCCGCGATGACCGCCAGTCGAGTTGAACCTATTTTGAGGAGCTGGGGGTCAGCCCAGCGAATTCAAGGGCTTAGGAGCCGCTTTTCTTAACAAATTCGGCTACCGCGGCGAGTTCCGACTCGGGCAAGTAGCCGAACCCAGGCATCACCCTACCTGAGATATTGCCCGGTTGCCCCGGTAGCCGCCCGACCTTCAGGAAGGCGGTCAGAGCCTCGGTATTGCTGCGACGGACATAGTCTGAGCCTGCCAGTCGCACGCCGAGCTCGGCGATGCCCTGCAGCTTCTCGCCGTGACAGGCGAGGCAATGCGTGGCGTAGAGGGCCGCACCGTCCAGAACGGGGGTCGGTGCCTGCTCTTCGACCTGCCGTGCGGTGTAGCCGAAGGGGGCGGGAGCCACGACTTTGACAGGTTCGGCCGCCGCTCCCCCGAAGGAGAGTGGTATGCCGCTCGCTGAAGCGATCACGATCACACCGCCTGCGACCCCCGCGACGATGCCGCCGCTCGCGAACGTGGCGGTGCGCCGGCCGAGATTGGCCTTCGGCCAGCTGTTGATGATCGAGATGGCGAGAATGGCAACCGCGATGAGCACGCCAACGCGCATCGCAAAGAGCAGGATCTCAGGTGACCAGATGCCGCCACCTTCGAAGAGATCCGCGAGACCCGCCGCCGTTGCGGCATCAAGATGCGCCGTGCTCGCGGCCGTCCAGATCTCTTCGATGTTGTCCTGGATCGCCGTGACGAGGCTCGCGATCATCGCGAAACCGGCCGCGTAACCCGATTGGCGCAGAACGCCGATCAGGCCCGCTGCTGTGACCAGTGCCCGGGGCGGCACGTTGCCCATCATCAAGGCGTTGTTCGGTGCGAAGAAGAGCGCGGACCCGATGCCGAGCAGCAGCATCGCCGGCATGAGCGCAAGCTGTCCGTGATCCGCTGAGATCGGTAGCAGTGCGACATAGCCGAGCGCGGTGAGCACGGCGCCCACGACCGCAAGGCGCCCAGCACCGAATCGGGCGGCGAGTTTGCCGGCTGCGGGGCTGATCAACGTCGTCGACACCGCGATCACCGCGAGTGTCATACCGGTATCCCAAGCGCTGAATTCCATCGCGCTGATCAATACCAACGGCAAGACGAACAGCTGAACCGGCAGAGCTGCGAAGTAGGCCGTAAAGGCGATACAAGCGCGCGTGAACTCGCGGCTTTCACGGAACAACGAGAGATCAATCAGGGGTAATTTCGCGCGCCCTTCGTGGCGAATAAACAAATAGAGGGCTGCGAAACCGCCAGCCGTGATCGCCCAGACGAGCAGATCGCGATGATTGTCTTCGACGGGCAATCGGTTGAGGCCGAACAGCATGCCGAAGATCGCGAGGGTCAGTAAGAACGCACCCGCGAGATCCCAATCGGGTTTCACCGCGCCGCGTGCGCGATGTTTGGCATCCGTGATCAGGAACGAGCCGGCAATGGCGAGCAGCGCCAGCGGGATGCGCGTTCCGAACAGTGCGCGCCAATCGTAGGCGTCGAGCAGCCAGCCAGCAAAGATCGGCCCAAGCACGAAGCCGACCGAGTTGCCCGCTTGCATGATGCCGAGCGCTTTGGTGCGCTCCGCGGGAGGGTATAGTTCAGCAGCCAAAGAAAAGGTGATGGGTAGAAAGAGCGCCATGCCGGCGCCTTGTACAACTCGTAAGGCGATGAGCGTCTGGATATCTGGCGCCCAGGTGCAGGCGATCATCGCCATCGAGTAGATGAATACACCGAGTTGAAAGACGCGATCAGAGCCCAAGAAGACTGACAGGCGCGATGAGAGCAGCATCAAGCCCGTTGCCGAGATCAGATAGCCAAGCGCCACCCACACGACGACGCTCGTGCTGGTGTCGAGCTTGTCGATGATGTCCGGGAACGCGATCGGGACGAAACTCGAATCGAGACTGGCGAGTACGGTCGCGAGCAACAGGGCGGACAGCACGAGACGGCGTCGCCCGAGACTCATGGGCGGGGCGGCGGGGGCTACAGGGGCTGTCTCGGCGGACATGCGATCCTCAGGCGTACTTCACTACCGGAATGCCGAAGAGCTGCTTCCAGTCCGCAGCGATCAGCAGATCCATCAACTCCGACTTCTTGCCCTCTTTACGGCGCTCCATTTCATTGAGGAGCGTGATCAAGGCGTCATCGACTTTGTCGCCGAACAGATAGCGCAGATACGACATCGGAATGCGAGGGTTCTCAGCAAAGTCACCGTTTTCGTCGAACGACGCGGCGAGAATCGGCGGGACGTAGAACACGTTGGGTTCGGTGCCGTATTCCGGATGCAACGGCAGCGCCACTTTCCATTGGTAAACGAGCTTGTGAATAGGGCCGTTCTCGTCATCGAGAAAGCCGACGAAGCGTAATCTTCCCGGGCATTGACGTGCACAGGCCGGTGCGACGCCTTGCTCGATACGCGGGAAGCAGAAAATGCATTTGGTCGATTTCTTCGTAACGAAGTTGAAGTAGACCTTCTTGTAGGGGCAGGCTTGATTGCACTTGCGAAAGCCTTGGCATTTGTCTTCATCGAGAACGACGATGCCGTCTTCTTCGCGCTTGTAGATCGCTTGGGTGGGGCAGGCCTTGAGGCACGCGGGATTGGTGCAGTGATTGCACAAGCGCGGCAAGTAGAAGTGATAGTTGTTGGGGTAGGTGCCTGAACTCGTATCTTCGTCCCAGTTGGCGCCGTAGCCCATCTCGCCTTTTTGCTGCAGACGATCAGACTTACCTTCGAAATACACTTCATCGAAGTTCAGTGGCTTCTCGCCGCCGTAATCCTTCGCGTCGATCAAGGGCGGCATCTGCAGCTGTCCGTTACGGAACCCGCCGTTCACCTGTTCCCAATTCTTGGGATAGCCAGGGCCGGGTTTGGTTTCGACGTTGTTGAACAGGATGTTCTCCATCCCTTCGCCGCTGGTCCAAAGCGTCTTGCATGCCACGGTGCAGCTTTGGCAGCCGATGCATTTATTCAGATCCATCACCATCGATATCTGGCGGCCCATCGCGTTCAATCCCCCAAGGTCTGCAGTTCGACTGCAATGAAATCTTTGGTTGCCCGCAAGCTCGCTTGCAGCAACGGATGTGCATCACTTCGAGTAGCGACGTTATCGGCAAGATCGCCCACCCACCAGGCGAGATGCCGCTGGCAGAAATCCCGTTGCGCGGCGCGCAGTCCGGCGATCAATGCGGCATCCGCGCTTTGCGACTCATGCCAGCTCAAAAAGTGCATGAATTCCATCAGT
>CAIVYV010000051.1 GCA_903910215.1 uncultured Pseudomonadota bacterium | reverse complement strand
TTCAGCAAGAGGCAGGTAGCACGGAGGAATGGTCGATCGGAACACCGAAGATGGAGCGAGGCCAGGGGGTTGTCGAGTTCCGCCGCGTCCCACTGGGCGGTAGCTCTGAAGTGCACACAGTGAGGTACATCCCCGAAGGCGGCAAGGTAGGGGACGCAATTGAGAAAGTTCTAGAAGAGGAGGGGTCGTGAGCTACAAGCATCGATTCATGTACATCGGCCTTGGTGGAACAGGGCTGAAAGTGGGTACGGAGCTTGAGCAGCTCCTTCGTCGTCAGATCTGCGGCGCAGACGGCAATCAACTGCGGGGTAAAGGAAAGTTTTCAAACTATAAGCGGGACCAGCTACCTACCTTTTTCCAATCGGTCTATGTTGACTACTCCCAGCAAGAAATGGCTGGATTGCGAGATTTCCTCCGGGAACTTGACGCAACAGCCATTGATCGCACAACGTCTTTTGTGGCAACGCTCTCGTCTGCCGCTGCCTATCAGCACATTGCCGCAAAGCTGCGTGTGGAACACCCAACGCTGGTTTCTGAGTGGCTCCCAGGAAGCGACGGCGAACCTACACACGCCCCCATGAGCACGGGCGCTGCGCAATTCCCAACCGTGGGGCGCGCAGCCCTCTTTGACCGCCTTTCTGATGTTGGAATTGAGGGCGTATTCAAGCCGATGCAGGAAGCCTTTGCGCGGCTGGCCAACTCCCAAGGCGATCTTGACTCCTATACCGACGTTGTTGGTGCCGGAAAGAAGTCTGGGCACTCTTGGGTAGTAGTTTTCGTTGCTACCTCACTTTCAGGCGGAACAGGGTCCGGACTCTTCTTAGATGTGGTCAAGATCGCAACCGCAATGGCCCAGCAGGCCTTCCCTGGCACAGAAGTGTTTGTGATCCCGCTGATCGCAGCCCCAAGCGCTTTCAAGGACTCCGCAAGCGGCGAGCAGATGCACATGCTGAATTTGAACTTTGCACGTGGAATCCTAGATTTGGGCGAACTTGTGGACCACTCAAACAGCAGTGACACCACCCGAGAGCGCTGGTTCCGCCAGCGTTATCCAGGCCCAAGTAGAGTCGAATATGACATCACCGCCGGCGGTGCCGCAGCGCCTCTAGCAACAACGTTTCTCTTTTCACGCCCAGCCGCATATCAGGACTCAAAAGACTTATGGCGAAGTATGGCAGTCTACGCGACCACACTTGTCTCCGAGGCAGATACTGCAGTTAAGGAAGACGCATCCGGTGACATGACAGGCGCAGCAGGGCCTGAGAGTGTGGATAGATTCGCATTCTTCCAAGACATCATTAATCTTCGGTCAAAGAACGACACCGAATCTCTGCGCACACTTCACCCGACGGGCATTGGTCGCCTCAGCCTTGTAGAGGCCGCGACCGCATCTCTATCAGTTCCTGTGAAGCGTCTCTCGTTTTTCCTCGCGCAACTTCTAGCGCTACGGGCGGCACAGAGTCTCCATGAGTCGCTTCGTAAACACGAGGATTCATTCAGTAGTTTTGTGAGCAATGACGTTAACCAACCTGATAAGGAGCAGACCCTACTCGGTGTAGTTGCAAAACTCCCCAAAGCTGAGCCCGTGCAAACCCTTATTGATGTCCTGGATGCAGATAGGCATCTTGATATGAATTGGGCAACCGGGATGGACACGCTTAGGGATCACTATCGCGCACTAGAAAAGAAGGCGGACCCTGCAAAGCGTGGAGACGTGAAATGGGGGCAACTGTTCTCATCGGCAGTGCAGCGTGCCTCTGACTCAGGCGTCGAGAACGAACTTGACGACTGGGCAGATCGCCTAGTCCAAGAAGCAATGTTTTCGCTCACCAGCGGCTGGATTGAAGGGGTGAAGCGGTATCAGGAAGATCCGGGTGAATCACGCCTAGGGATTCTGGAGACAGTCACGGTGTTGCGGCTGATGGTTGATCAGAAGATCCTTTCGCGCTTTGAGAGGCCAGAAGAGGCCCGCCCGTATCAGAAAACTCCTGCCGCATCAGCCCCGGGACGACGCGAAAAACTTCTCCGCCAAGACGTTGCAAAAGACAAGGCAGTGAAAAACCTGACTACGCTGAAGACATTCTATGTGGATCAGCATCGCAAGGCGCTCATTCGCGCTTGGGGGCGTGCCCGCCTCCGCCGGGAGGAACTCCGCGCGGCTCTGGACTCAATGCGCCGCTGGTACGATGAGGCGGTTGCAGGAGTCATGTCACTCCGTGATCGCGAGGCCCAAATTGAAGCAGGCTGGAACACCCTGACCGCTGGCGCAAGCAATGCAGGATTTCGCGATTGGGTGCCCTCGCGGCTGACTTCAAGAGGGGGCGGGAAGAAGCTTGAAAAAGCCGAGACCCTGCTTCGCGACGTATTCGCAGTTGCCATAAACAGCAACGAGTTCAGCCTCGATACTGGTGGAGCATGGCGTGCGTTCACGGAAGCTCTGCAAAAAGAATTTTCGAGGGTTTGGGAAAGGGGCGCGTTTAAGCCTGAAACCATTGTTCATCTTTCGGTAGATGCGTTCCAGCGAATGTTTGATGACGCTCTGGAGTCGTCAGCAGAAGGCCGGCCCGCGCTCCTCACCAAGGTCGAGGATGTCCTTCGCGTTGCCGCAGGAGTGGCCCCAACGCGCGAGATGGAAGGCGCAGAAGAAGATATTCGCGAACTGGGCAAGGCGCTCTCCGAACTCATTCCCGACGGTCTAATTCCAGATGCTAAGGATTGCAAGAAGGCCTTCATTGTCGTCACGTATCCTGGGCGTCAAATCAAGGACGTAGAGAAGTATCTGGAAGAACGCCTACACGGCAACGCGAGCCTCTCAACACTTTTGGCACGTTCGGAAATCAAGTTTCACGCCTCAAGCACGACCGACGCAATCACAATCAGCGTTGCTTTGGCCCTACGGGGCGTAATGGACATTCCAGAGGCGCGAAACGCAATCCGAATGTGGGACACGGCGTATCACGTTGGCGGCCAAATGTTGAAGTGGCGCCAACGCACGAGCGTTGCTGAGCTTGCACGGCTTTCTGCTATCCGTGATCAGATGCCGGTACTCCAAAGCCTCTTGCACATGATTTGGGACGACCACGTTAGGTACTACGTGCTTGATAAGGGTGTGATGTCACCTGCAGACGCCAAAAGCGTCAAGCTTCAAGACATAGCGGGACTTGGGATTCCTATCCCAAGGATGATGGGTCCTCAGGGTGCCACTGAAGAGCTTCGGGTAAAGCTAGATCGCGTCGGTAAGTTGAGTGGCATCTCTACGTTTATGGACAATTATCTCCGGGTGATTCTTGATTTGTATTGCGACAGCCAGTCTGTGGACGCAGAGATTGTTGCAACAAAAGTCAGCAGCTACCTGGCTCACGGGTTTGCAGATGCCGACACCACTTCAAAGCCTTCAAACGTGTTCCGTCAGCTTGTTGAAGAGATTGCGAAGTCTGAAAGTCTCGTAGCCGCCGCGATTTCTGATGCGGAGCGCATTGACATGCCAGGTCCAATTGGACAGGCACGCCATGCGCGTCAGTTCTATGTTGACGAAGTGCAGAGGGCCCGTGAGCAGAAGCACCCGCGCACGCCAGACAGCGCACGCCGAAAGAACCTCGCGCAGTTCTGGGAGCAGGCTGAGTCCGGGAAACGCTAGCTGTG
>CAIVYV010000050.1 GCA_903910215.1 uncultured Pseudomonadota bacterium | reverse complement strand
CGGGGTCGGCTTTCGTCGCATCATTCTCGCTATCCCATCGGCGAACCCGCAGCGTCGTCGCGAGATCATCGCGAGACTGACGGGTCTCGGTGTGCATGTGCTCTCGATCCCGCCGCTCGATGAGGTTTTGACGGGGCGCCGTCGCCTCGATCAGTTCTTGGAGCTCGATGTCAACGACCTGTTGGTGCGCGATGCGGTGGCGCCCGTGCCGGAGTTATTCGAGCGTTGTGTCTCCCGTAAGACCGTCTTAGTCTCGGGTGCGGGTGGTTCCATCGGATCTGAGATCTGTCGTCAGTGCATTGCGGCTGGCGTTTCGAAGCTGATTTTGTTCGAGATCTCGGAGCCTGCTCTTTATCAAATCGAGCGTGAGTTGCGTGCAGCACCCGAAGTCATTTCAGCGCGCGTGACCTTGATTCCGGTGTTGGGTGACGTTCGTGATCGCGCTGCGCTCGACAAGGTCGTTAAGGCCTTCTCGGTCGAGACGATCTATCACGCCGCCGCGTACAAACACGTACCCTTGGTCGAGACCAATGTCGTCGCGGGTATCTTGAACAACGTCTTCGGCACCCGATCGGTCGTCGAGGCGGCGATCGATGCTGGCGTCAAAGATTTAGTACTCGTTTCAACTGATAAGGCTGTCAATCCAACCAACGTGATGGGGGCGACGAAGCGTTGCGCCGAGCTTGTGGTTCAGGCCCACGCGGCGGATTCACATGCAACACGCCTCTCGATGGTGCGTTTCGGAAATGTGTTGGCCTCGTCGGGGTCGGTCGTGCCGTTGTTTCGCGAGCAGGTTCGCAAAGGCGGGCCCGTGACGGTGACTCATCCCGATGTCACGCGTTACTTCATGACGATCCCCGAGGCGGCGCAGCTGGTTTTGCAGGCGAGTGGCATCGCGCGCGGTGGCGAGGTGTTCCTGCTCGATATGGGCAAACCGGTGCGCATTCGGGATCTGGCGGTACAGGTGATCGAGTTGCTCGGCAAGTCGGTACGCGATGAGCAAAATCCGGATGGCGATATCGAGATTCGATATACCGATTTGCGACCGGGCGAGAAGCTCTACGAAGAGCTCTTGATCGATGCCGAGGCGCAAACAACCGCGCACCCGAAAATTCGACGTGCAGTCGAGCGGCATCTGCCTCTGGATGCACTCAAAGAAAAGCTCGGTGCGTTGCAGCTTGCCTGCTCGCTGGGCGATACGGATCGCTGTCGTGATCTGCTGCGTGAGTTAGTCCCTCAATACACGCCAAGCAGTCGCAACTTCGACTGGATGGCTACCACCCGGGATGAAGTCGATGCTTGACCAGCTGCGCCAACATCAGTTCGTTGCAGGCGCCGTTGCTGCGGCGCTGCTGTTGGCCGGCTGCGTGCGCTTCGAGGATGGGCTCGACGCCTACAAGCAGGGGGACTACGCAACGGCGTTGAAGCAGTGGCAAGTGCTCTCTGATTTTGGCGACCCAGCAGCGCGGAATCATCTAGGCGTGATGTTTGATCACGGTGAGGGAGTCGCTGAGGATGACATTGAGGCGGTGCGCTTCTTTCGCATGGCGGCCGAGGCTGGCTATGCGCCTGCTTTCAATAACCTCGGTTTGATGTACCAGCGTGGTGCGGGCGTTCTGCAGGACCATCGCCAGGCGGTGGATTGGTTCCGCAAGGCCGTCGCGGCGGGTCATGTGGATGCGATGAACAATCTTGCCGTGATGTTCGATCATGGCCAGGGTGTTCCCGAGAACGATGTTGAGGCGGTGCGCTTGTTTCGTGATGCGGCCGCTCGCGGTAGCTTGCAGGCAAAGAACAATCTCGGGCTGATGTACGAACGTGGCGCGGGCGTGCCGCAGAGCGATGCCGAGGCAGCCAACTGGTTCAAGCAAGCGGCTGAGGGTGGGCACCCCGAGGCGCAGAGCAACTATGGTGCGATGCTCGACAACGGACGCGGGGTCACCAGAAACTCTCAGGAGGCCATTCGCTGGTTCACCAAGGCCGCCCAGAATGGACAGGTGGCTGCCCAGTTGAACCTGGGTTTGATGTACCAGTCGGGTCGCGGCGGCGAGCCCGATCTGGTTGAGGCCTATAAGTGGTTCAACCTCGCAGCGAGCGGGGGCAGTAAAGAAGCAGCCGAATTCAAGCGTGGTCTCGA
Source organism: uncultured Pseudomonadota bacterium (assembly GCA_903910215.1). Classification (GTDB taxonomy): domain Bacteria; phylum Pseudomonadota; class Gammaproteobacteria; order Steroidobacterales; family Steroidobacteraceae; genus UBA964. Next base: position 308 of record CAIVYV010000050.1, on the reverse strand, counting down.
GGCTATGCTGACGTCCTCGCAAGTTGGCGAGGCACAGCGTCGCTCGCTGAGCGAGAATGTCGCCGTTGTCGAGCGACGTTGATTCGTTTCAGTTCATGACCCTATCGGTTTTATTGCCTGCTGCTTTGGCTTGCGTGTCAGTTCTTGTGCTGACGCGGTTGGTGATCGCCCTCGCCATGCGAGGGCGTTGGTGGGAGTCCATTTCTGATCGAAGCTCACACGCCCGTCCGACCTTGAGTCGGGGCGGTGTTGGATTCGTGATATTTCTCAGCATCGCATTGCCGATTTTTTGGGATGCACTTTTAGCG
>CAIVYV010000049.1 GCA_903910215.1 uncultured Pseudomonadota bacterium | reverse complement strand
CGCTCGATCGCATCCCACATCATGGTCTGCGAATGATGAGTGAGGACCGCCCAAAGCTTGAATTCGTTACGCTGCGAGAGCGGCGTGGCAACTTCGCGGCGATGCGTCGGCTCCGCGCCCTGACTCGACACGATTGCCGGCAGCACGTCTGCTCGATACGACTCGCGCACTTGCTGCTGTGCCCGACCGTTGGCGAGCAACTTGAGACTCAGCACGAATTGCTGCCTCGCCAGCTCGTCACGATTCGGGGTATACAAGGTTTGCGCACTCACGTCAGGCTTACTCCGTCAGCGGGGTGTGACCGTCATCAACCAACTCGGATAGAGACCACGCGGGTTGTCACCGAAACCTTGCACGCGCTTCGAGACGAGACGACGTCCCACGAGATAGTACACGGGCGCGACGGGCATGTCGGCGAGTGCCAGCGCCTCCGCCTCCCGCAGCTTCGCCGCCCGTCGCTCCACATCCACTTCGGCCGCAGCCTCGGCAAGCAACGCATCGAAAGCGGGATTGGCGTAACCCGAGGTATTCACGCCGACCGCCGATCCCGTCGACAGGAGACGCTCGAGATAGGCATACGGGTCGCTTGCAGCTGCCAACCAAACCGAGCGCGTGCTGTCGAAATTACCCACACCGACATCCGCGAACAGCGCTTTGGTTTCTTTGGACTGCAACTCGACTTTCACACCGGCACGCGACCACATCGCACCGATGGCGACGGCGACCTTGCGATTGAGATCCGTACTCGGAAACGCGAGCCGCAGACTCAATGGCTTACCCGCGCCGTAGCCCGCAGCCGTCAAGAGCTTGCGCGCTTCGGCAACACGACGCGCTTCGGGCCATTTCGTAAAATCTGGCACCGCAGCGGCGCTGTAATTGAGCACGCCAGGCGGCACGAAAGAATAAGCCTCAACGCCCGGGAAGCCGATGATGTTGCGCGCGATCACTTCGCGCTCGATCAACATGGCGAGTGCGCGTCTCACGCGAACGTCGGCGGTCGGCCCTCGCTTGAAATTGAATACCACCACTTCGTTGGCGATTCCGCGACCCAAACGCAGGGACTCCCCATGCCGCTGACGCAGCTCCGCGGTGCGCTCAGGCGGAACGACGAGAATGAGATCAAGCTCGCCTGCATCGAATCGCCGCACCAACGTGGCGGGATTGCCGAGCGGATAATGGAACACGCCATCCAGACGCACTCGCGAGGCGCCCCAGAATTTCGGGTTACGCACCAACTCGACATGCGCGTTCGGTCGCCAGTCTTTTAATACGAAGGCGCCGTTACCGACGAAATTTCCGGGGCGCAACCAGGCCGTACCGTGCTTCTCGATCACGTGGCGTGGCGCCGGCATGGCCGAGGACATGATGACGTCGGTGAAATACGGCGTCGGATTCTCAAGCTCGATCACGAGCGTATCGGTGCCGATTGAGCGCACTGCCAATCGCTCGATCGGCATGACGCCTGTGGCAATGGCGCGAGCATGCTTGATCGGAAATAGCCGAGACGCCAACGGAAATGCCGTTTTCGGATCGAGCATGCGCTGGAAAGACCAAACCCAGTCCGTCGCGGTCAACGGTCGACCATCGGACCAATGCATATTCGGACGGAGTTTGAAGGTGTAGGTCTTCCCGTCGGGACTCACGGTCCAGGACTCGGCGCTGCCCGGCATCGGTCGGCCGTTCATACCAGGCGTCGTCAATCCCATGAAGAGGTCGAGCACAATCAACTGCTCTCCCGGCAGGGAGACCTTGTGGGGGTCGACCGTGGCAGGGTCGTCAGTGCCGACCCGGTGCAGAATGCGTTCGGCCGCCGTAGCTACAACGGGGGACGACGCAAGACCCAGCGAGGCCAGCCCCAGCCAGAACAAGGCAAATTGCCGACGGATGAACCGTCCCATGCGTCTCCCGGAGCGTGCAACCCTGGCAGGAAAATGGCGCGCCCGGAGAGATTCGAACTCCCGACCCTCAGGTTCGAAGCCTGATGCTCTATCCAACTGAGCTACGGGCGCGTGCGCGCAGTCTAGCACCTGTGGCGCCGAGTCCTTAAAATCGATCACGTCCGGCGCGGGGTCGCCGAGGGGTCCTACATCATGAAGACGATTGTTTCGCTCGCCATCGCTGCCGCTTTGTCGGTGGCTCCCGCCTACGCTGCTTGCACCTATCCGAAAGCACCGGCTGCCATCCCTGATGGTGGTGCCGCAAAGCTCGAAGACATGCTCGCTGCTCAGAAGGCCGTCAAAGCTTTCGACGCCGAGATCACGGCCTACCAGAGCTGCCTCGAGACGGAGCACAACGCTGCGGTCGCTGCCAACCCCGAGCTGACGGATGAGCAGAAGAACGAGCGCTTGAAAATTTTGGCGCAGAAGCAGAATGCTGCCGTCGATGATGCCCAGTCTTGGGCCGATCGTCTGAACGCGCAGATTCGCGTCTACAAGGAAAAGAACGCGAAGAAGTAACGGCTTCCGCCACAGGGCGGATTGCCGTGGATACGTGCCGGGATACACTCCCGGCATGATCTCCCCTTCCCAAGCCGATCACCTGATCGAGCAGCAGCTGACCTGCCTGCCGATCGAGTCATTGCCGCTCGTGCAATGTGTCGGCGCCGTGCTGCGCGAAAACATCTACGCCGAGCGAGACCACCCACCGTTCGATCGGGTATCCATGGACGGGATCGCGATCGACAGTGCCGCTGTCGTAACGGGACAGCGTGAGTTCGTGATTCAAGGCGTGCAAGCCGCTGGCGATCCACCTCTCACTCTCGCGAGTGCGCAGCATGCGATCGAAATCATGACCGGTGCCGTCTTGCCGCAGGGCTGCGATACCGTCGTCCCCGTCGAGCAAGTTCGTCTCGGTGACGGACGAGCCACTCTGCCGGGCGAGCTCAACGTGGCTGCGCGCGCTAATGTGCATGCGCGAGGTTCCGATTGTCTGCAAGGAACCGCCTTGCTGCACTCGGGGATCCGACTCGGCGCACCCGAAATCGCGATCGCAGCCGGAGCCGGTATGGCGCGTATCCGCGTCAGTGCCGAGCCCACCATCAGCGTGATTTCGACAGGCAACGAACTGATCGAACCCGGCGATCCCATCGAGCCCCATCAAATTCGACGTTCGAACGTCTACGGGATCGTCGCTGCGTTACGACGCAGAGGCTTTCAGCGAATTGCCGATGATCATCTGCCGGATGACCTCGATGCGCTGCGACGACGCTTGCGCGTACATCTCGATACGCACGACGTCGTGATCCTCTCCGGCGGCGTGTCGATGGGCAAATTCGATCTCGTACCGAAGGCTCTCGCCGATCTCGGTGTACGTGAAATCTTTCACAAGGTTTCGCAGCGCCCCGGCAAGCCCATGTGGTTTGGGATTGCCCCCTCGGGTACCGCCGTCTTTGCATTACCCGGTAACCCAGTCTCAACGCTCGTGTGCCTTGCGCGCTACGTAATACCCGGTCTCTACACCGCAATGGGTGAGTCGTCCCGTACCATCGAAAAAATTGCGCTCGCTGAGAGCGTCAAAGTGACACCGGCACTCACTTACTTCATGCCCGTGTCGATCACTATCGACGAGTGGGGTCGTCCCTGGGCAGAGCCTCGCCCGACCAACGGCTCCGGCGATTACGCCGCGCTCAGCGGCACCGACGGGTTCGTCGAGTTACCACCGGGCCCTAACGAGTATCCGAAGGGCTTCGTCACTCGCGTTTATCGATGGTAGCGACCGATGATGACGTTGATGAACAACACCGAACCGCGTGATCGATTGCAGAGGCCGCTACGGGATCTCCGAATCTCCGTGATGGATCGATGCAATTTCCGTTGTCCTTATTGCATGCCGCAAAGTGTCTTTCACGATGGTTATCGATTTCTCGGCTCGAAAGAGCGACTCTCGTTCGATGAGATCTTGCGAATCACCCGAGTCGCGGCAAACCTGGGACTACGCAAAATCCGGATCACCGGCGGTGAACCGCTGCTTCGACCCAACCTCGCCGATTTGATCGGTGATCTCGGCGCCATCGAAGGTATCGACGATATCGCTCTGACCACCAACGGCATCCTGCTCGCCAAATACGCGACCGAATTGAAGGCCGCGGGTCTCTCCCGAATCACGGTGAGTCTCGACAGTCTCGATCCCGAGGTCTTCGCCTCGATGAGCGGCGGCTTCGGCGGGGTGGCGCAAGTGCTGGAGGGAATCGAGGCCGCCCGCGCCGTCGGTCTCACCCCCATCAAGATCAACACGGTGGTACAGCGCGGCGTTAACGACCATACCGTGCTCGATCTGATCGAAAGGTTTCGAGGCACTGGTGTGATCGTTCGCTTGATCGAGTTCATGGACGTCGGCAATCGCAATCAATGGGATGAGTCCTTGGTCGTGCCCTCGGCTGAGCTGGCCGCGCGCATCCATGCGCGCTGGCCACTCGCTCCACTGCCGGCCAATTATTCAGGTGAGGTCGCCGAAAGGCGCGCTTTTGCCGATGGCTCTGGTGAGATCGGTTTCATTTCTTCGGTCTCTCGACCCTTCTGCGGAGCCTGCTCGCGTGCACGCCTCGCCTCGGATGGCAAGTTGTACACCTGTCTCTTCGCCAGTGTCGGCATCGACCTACGAACCCCTTTGCGTCAAGGAGCCAGCGACGAAGAACTCGTAACGCTGCTGCGCGGCATTTGGGAAAATCGTCGGGACCGGTACAGTGAGCAGCGAGCCGAGCTTCGGTCTCGACCCGAGCATAAGGTGGAAATGTTCCACGTAGGCGGATGAACACGGTGAGATGAACATGGCGATTCGACGCGCAAAGAAAAAAAGTTCCCGTAGCGGTCTCACCCATCTCGATGCCGACGATCGACCGCGCATGGTTGATGTCAGTGATAAAGCCGCGTCGGCACGCGAAGCCACCGCCGAAGCCGTGGTGACGCTACCGAAAGCCGTGGCGAGCGCGCTCGCTGCGAGTGGCCACCGAACGCACAAAGGCCCCGTGTTCGATACAGCGATCATCGCTGCCGTCCAGGCAGTCAAGCGTACCCACGAACTCATTCCTTTCTGTCACCCGCTCCCCATCGACCACTGCGACGTCGACATCGACTCCGCCAAGACCGGCATCGTTCGAATTCGCTGCACGGTACGAACGATGCATCGGACCGGGGTCGAGATGGAGGCGATGACCGGTGCTACGGTTGCCGCACTCACCGTGTATGACATGTGCAAGGCTCTCTCACACGATATTCGCATCGGGCCCGTGCGGCTGCTCTCCAAGCGCGGCGGTAAGCGCGACTTCCAACGACGATGAGTTCTGCGCCGATTTTCGGTCTCGTGCTGACCGGCGGGCGCAGCTCGCGCATGAGCCGCGACAAGGCCAGTCTCGCCTACCACGGACGCAGCCAACTCGAGCGAACCATGGACTTGCTCGAGCCGCTTTGTAGCGAGAGTTTCGTGTCGGTGCGACCAGATCAAAGAAACGATCCGCTACGCGCCCGCTATGCACAGATCGTCGATCGAGAGCCGGGGCTTGGACCGCTCGCCGGCATCTTGGCAGCTCAAGCCGAGGTGCCAACAGCCGCGTGGCTCGTCGTCGCCTGTGATCTGCCACGATTGGACGCAGGCACCTTGAGTCAGCTCATCACGCAGCGCGACGCCGGCCGCCTCGCGACGGCATTCCGCTCGAGTAGCGACGGACTGCCTGAACCGCTCTGCGCGCTCTACGAGCCCGCCGCCGCACCGGTTATCGCCACCTATGCCGCCAGCGGGGGTCGCTGCCCGCGGAAGTTCTTGTTGAACCACGATGTGGCGCTGTTCGATCTCGCACACAGCCACGCTCTCGACAACGTCAACTCCAGCGCGGAATACTGGCAAACCATGGATCAGCTGGCCCCAGAGAACTCTCAGCAAATGCGCGATGTGCGCGTTCAGTACTTCGCGATCCTGCGCGAGCAGTCGGGGCTACGCGAAGAGCAACTCCAAACGTGCGCACGTAATCCGGGCGAGCTCTACGACGAGCTTCGCGCCCGGCACGGCTTCACGCTGGATCGCGGATCGCTACGCGTCGCCGTTAACGAGGAATTCGGCTCCTGGGAGCAGCCACTGCTCGCTGGTGATTCGGTGGTGTTCATCCCACCCGTTGCAGGAGGCTGATCGGTCGATGGCGGACTTCGAGTTCAGCTCTAGTAATCTCGATGCCCTCGCCTTGCGGCGATCGCTGGAAGACCCCACCTGTGGTGGCTATGCCGCCTTCGAGGGTTGGGTGCGCAACCTCAACGAAGGGCGCGAAGTACGACGCCTCGAGTACGAAGCGTTCGAATCTTTGGCAGTACGCGAAGGCAAGCGCATCATCGAAGAAGCCCGCAGCAAGTTCGGTGTCACCAATGCGCGCTGCGTACACCGCATCGGCGATCTGCCACTAGGCGAAATAGCCGTATGGGTCGGTGTCAGCGCGCCGCACCGTGACGAGGCCTTCCGCGCCTGCCGCTACATCATCGACGAAGTGAAACACCGAGTTCCCATCTGGAAAAAGGAACATTACGTCGATGGTGATTCAGGTTGGGTGAATTGCGAGCGCTGCGCGGCCGACGCCACGACGGTCAAGTCGGATGACGGGTCGCACGAGCATCAACATGAGCATGGGCATGGACATGCACATGGGCACCATCATCAACATCACCACGAACATCGTCATCAGCATGCGCACGAAAACGCGCCGCCGGCCAAAACATTGAGCCCCGACTACTCGCGCCAAATGGCTCTGCCTGAGGTCGGTGCCGACGGACAGCAGCGCCTACAGTCGGCCAAAGTTGCCGTGATCGGCGCGGGCGGTCTCGGTGTGCCCGTGCTGCAATATTTGGCCGGCGCCGGGGTGGGTGAACTCATCATCGTAGATGGTGATCGCCTAGAAGCCTCGAATCTGCATCGACAAACTTGGTACGCCCTCACCGATTGCGGCGAGATGAAAGCCACGCTCGCAGCGCGGCGCGTGCAAGCATTGAATCCAACCGTGAGGGCCACCGCCCACACCGAGCGATTGACCGACACATCAGCCGAGACGATGCTTCAAGGCTGCGATCTCATCCTCGACTGCACCGACAACTTCGCTAGCAAGTTCCTGCTCAACGACCTTGCGCATCGGCTCGCCAAACCCGTGATTCTCGCCAGCGTGCACCAGTACGAGGGTCAGTTACAGTTGATCGACCCTGCGCACGGAACGAGTTGTCTTCGCTGCGTGTGGCCGGAAGCCACGCGGGATGGATTGGTCGGCAACTGTGCCGAGGCGGGTGTGCTCGGGCCGGTGCCGGGCGTACTCGGCAGCCTGCAAGCGCTCGAAGCACTCAAACATCTGCTCGCACTGCCGGGCCGCTTACGCGATGAAGTTGTTTTGATCGATTTGTTGACGCTCGCGGTGCGCCGTATCAAGGCAAAGCGCGCACCGGAGTGTCAGTCCCGTTGCGAGCGTTTGCCGGCACACGCATCGGCAGCGTCGTCCGAATCGCTCGAGTATCCCGATCTCGAGTCCGCGCTCTCGGACCAGCTCGTCATCATCGATATTCGCGATCCCGACGAAATCGGTCGCGAGCCTTTACCGGTCGCACCCTTGTCGATGGCCCAATCGCTTGCCATTCCCATGCAGGAAATTTTGAGTGGCCGGAACTTGCCGAACGACGGACGTTACCTGCTGATCTGCAGTCGCGGCAAACGCAGTCTCGCGACCTGTCTCACCCTGCGCGAGCGCGGCATGAGCGAGGTGTATTCACTGCGCGGCGGCGCACAAGGCCTAGGCGAGGCCCAGACTCGCAACGATGCTCAAGGCCGAAGCTGACCCGAACCCCGCACGACGTATTTATAGCTCGTCAACTGCTCCACACCCACCGGACCGCGCGCATGGAAGCGATCGGTGGAAATGCCGATCTCAGCGCCCATCCCAAACTCGCCGCCGTCGGCGAACTGGGTCGAAGCGTTGTGTAGAACGATCGCGCTATCAACGCCCGTCAAAAATCGCTCGGCTGTTTTCGAATTCGCGGTGATGATGGATTCGGTGTGCGATGAACCGTAACGGGCAATGTGCGCCATCGCCGCATCGACCCCGTCGACCACCCGAACTGCGATGATGGCGTCGAGATATTCGGTGTACCAATCCTGCTCCGTGGCGGCACGCACACGCGGATCGACTCGCCGCACTTGCTCGTCACCGCGCACTTCGCAACCGGCATCGAGTAGCGCTGTCACGAGCGGCGCAAGATAGGACTCGACTGCTGCCGAATCTACCAATAAGGTTTCGGCCGAGCCGCAAACACCGGTGCGGCGCAGCTTGGCGTTCAAAGTAATCGCGATGGCCATCGGCAGATCGGCATCCCGATCGACGTACACGTGACAGATGCCATCGAGATGGCCGATCACAGGCACGCGCGCCTCCTGCTGGACCCGCGCCACGAGACTCTTGCCGCCGCGCGGTACGATGACATCGAGGTAGTCGGTCATCTCCGACAGCAGATACCCCACCGCCGCGCGGTCCGTGGTCGGCACGAGTTGAATCGCAGCCTCCGGTAACTGGGCTGCCTTCAAACCGGCCACCAACGCCGCATGAATCGCAGCGCTCGAGTGTGCGCTCTCAGAGCCACCTCGCAAGATCACGGCATTCCCTGATTTCAAACACAATGCACCGGCATCGGCGGTCACGTTGGGCCTGCTCTCGTAGATGATGCCGATCACGCCAAGCGGCACTGCAACGCGCGAGATACGCAAACCGTTGGGCCGATCCCACTCGGCCAACACTCGTCCGACCGGGTCTGGCAGACGCGCGATATCTTCGAGCCCTCGGGCCATCGCTTCGACTCGCGCGGCATCGAGCCGCAGTCGATCGAGCATTGCCGCGCTGAGGTTTTTTTGTTCGGCGGCCTGCATGTCGATGGCATTCGCCGCGAGTATCCGTTCGACGTTACCGCGCAACGCAGTCGCTGCGGCAAGCAGCGCCGCATCCTTCTGCTCGCGCGTTGCCGCAGCGAGCACAGGCTGAGCCGCCAGAGCAGCCTCACCCAGACTCTTCATCACCGATGCCAGCGCAACCGATGTCAACACAGAGGGGCTCGTCGTCTCGCTCATGGCATCACCAGATCATCTCGGTGGATCAATTCGTCGCGACCCGTGAAGCCGAGGATCGCCAGAATATCGGCACTACGTCGACCGATGATACGAGCGGCATCGGCATCGGAATACGCAACGATGCCGCGCGCCACTTCACGACCGTCGCTGTTCTGCACGCTCACCGTATCGCCTCGCTCGAACCGTCCGCGCAGCGCGGTCACGCCAGCGGGGAGCAAACTCTTGCCCGAGCGCAAGGCACGCTCGGCACCCGAATCGATCACCAAGGCACCGACTGGTTTCAAAGCGCCGGCGATCCACTGCTTGCGCGCAGCGACCGGTGTCGCAGAAGGTCGAAACCACGTGCACCGCGCAGCCTGTTCGATACGACGCACAGGATGTCGAGGTGCTCCGGCCGCAATGCAAAAATGCGCACCCGCTGCCACGGCGATCTTCGCCGCAAGAATCTTGGTGGTCATACCCCCACTGCCGACCTCCGACGCAGATCCGCCCGCCATCGACTCGATGGCCGGTGTGATCTCGCGCACCAACGGAATGAATTGCGCAGCAGGATCGCGATTCGGGTCTGCGGTATAGAGACCATCGATATCCGACAACAACAGCACGCAATCGGCACTGATCATCTGTGCAACACGCGCCGCGAGTCGATCATTGTCGCCGTAGCGAATCTCGGCAGTGGCAACCGTATCGTTCTCGTTGATGACCGGCACCGCACCACGCTCTAGCAACGCGTTGAGCGTCGCTCGGGCGTTGAGGTAACGACGCCGTTGCTCGCTATCCTCCAAAGTCAGGAGAATCTGCGCAACCGGCAGATCCGATTGCTCGAGTAACTCCTTGTACGCATGCGCAAGACGAATCTGCCCAACGGCAGCAGCGGCCTGACTCTCCTCGAGTCGCAAGGGGCCCTTCGGGAGCCCGAGATGCCGACGCCCGAGGGCAATGGCCCCCGAGGACACGAGGACCACCTCCTTGCCCTGTTTGCGTAAACGCACCACATCCGCCACCAGAGTCTCAAGCCAAGCGCGATTGAGCCGCCCGGTCGCCGAATCGACGAGCAATGCCGAACCGACCTTGATGACCACACGGCGAGCGCGCGTCAAGGGCGAAGTGGACGGTGCGTTTTGGGAACGAACGGCCATGAAGGGCTCCTGATCGCGTGGCACTATAGTTGAGAGTCGAAGTAAAATCCGCAACCCAGATCCACTTCCTCCGCGCCGAGGTGATTTCCGTGAGCAGAGACAACGAACCCGTCAAGGGCCAGTGGTACGAGAATGTCGAAGAGGAAGAGACCTTTCGTGTCCTGTCCGTCGATGAAGATGCCGAGATCGTCGAGATCGAATATCTCGATGGCGAGATCGAGGAGCTCGATCTCGAAGAGTGGCATGAGCTCGACCTCGAACTGACCCAAGAGCCGGAAGGCTGGTCGGATGAAGACGAGGACGACGAAGACTGGGACGAAGACGAAGAAGAAGAGGAAGAAGACGACGACGAGGATGACGATTGGGACGAGGATGAAGACGAGGATGAAGATTGGGAAGACGACGACGGTCGTGAACGGTAATCCTCTTTCGTGAGTGACGGCCTCGACAGCTGGTACCACGAAAAAGAGTCTGCCTGGCTCTATCGGCGGGTTGCGGATCGCGAATCTGACCCGCTGAAGAGCCAGCTGTTCCGCAAACTCGGCGAGGCTGCCGAAGACCAAGCCCGCAAGTGGGAGTCTTTGCAGCCGCAACGTCGGTTCGAATTCCGCCCGTCGATGCGCGCGCGCGTCGTAGCAGGCTTGGCCGATCAAATCGGCCCGCGCGCTGCGCGCAACGTACTCGCCGCCATGAAGTTGCGCGGCTTGTCGATCTACACATCGACAACCGCACCAGGCCACGTGATGCCAACCTCCGTCTCCCAAGTCGGCGAGCGGCATCGCGGTGGTGTCTCGGGAGGCAACCTGCGTGCGACCGTCTTCGGGATCAACGACGGGTTGGTCTCCAATGCAGCACTCGTCATGGGTGTTGCGGGCTCGGGTGCTGCACCTGCGATCGTCTTGATGACCGGCGCAGCCGGTTTGCTCGCGGGTGCTTTGTCGATGGCCGCTGGTGAATATGTCTCGGTTCGCTCGCAACGCGATATGTACGAGTACCAAATCGCGCTCGAGAAGGAAGAGCTCGCGGAATATCCCGAAGAAGAGGCCGAAGAGCTCGCGTTGATCTACGAGGCGCGCGGCATGGATATCGAGCAAGCGCGCACCTTCGCTCGCTCCCTGCTCGGCAATCCCGATCACGCGCTCGACGTGTTGGCCCGCGAAGAATTGGGCCTCAACCCGGATGATCTCGGCTCACCGCTCGGCGCCGCGTCTTCGTCATTTCTCGCATTCGCATTGGGCGCAGTGATTCCCTTGGCGCCCTTTCTCATCGGACTACCGGCACACTCGGTCATGGGCTGGACGATCGGCGTTACCGCCATCGCCCTCGCAGCGGTCGGCATGCTGATCAGCCTCTTTACGGGTCGCAACGCATGGCTCGGTGCCGCGCGTATGGTGGCGATCGGCGGTGGCGCCGGCGTCATCGCTTGGTTGGTCGGCAGCTGGCTCGGAGTCGCGCTCGCCTGAATGACCGCGCTGCGGCGCGTGCTACCCCACATCCTCAACCCGACGGCACCCCTGCACTAGCCTTCGGTTTGGGGGTCGTATGTCAGTCAACCGTCGCCAATTTCTTGCTCACTCGGCGCTCGCAGGCGCTGCACTCGCTTTGCAGCATGGCGATGCGCTCTCGGATGCACTGACGCGCCCCTACCGGCGTATCGAAGACGTTTGGCGCAAGAAATGGACTTGGGATCGCGTTGCGCACGGCACCCATGGCACCAACTGCGCCGGCACCTGCGCGTTCAACGTCTATATCCGCAATGGCGTCGTATGGCGCGAAGAGCAACAGGCCGAGTACGAACGATCGGGTACGCCCGACGTGCCCGACTACGGTCCGCGCGGTTGCAACAAGGGCCTGCGCCACGCACGTTACATGTACGGCAAGCAGCGCGTGCTCTATCCGATGAAACGCGTCGGCAAGCGCGGCGAAGGTAAGTGGCAGCGCATCTCCTGGGATCAGGCCACGCGCGAAATCGCCGAGAAATTCATCGAGGTCGCAGTCAAGCACGGACCCGACTCGATCACCTTAGGTAGCGGAACGCAGCTCGCGGTGAAGATGGCGTCCTATTCCGCGCTCGCACGGTTCTCGAACATCACGGGTGTGACCGTGCCCGAGTTCTACTCGGGTGTGGGCGATCTGCCGACCGGCTTCTACATGACGACAGGTCTCACCTATCTCGGTGACACCATGGCGGCCGTATACAAGTCGAAGTGCGTGCTCGTGTGGATGGCCAATCCTGCGGTCACGCGTATTCCCGATGCGCATTTTTTCTGGGAAGCCAAATACAACGGCACCGAAGTCGTGACGATTTCGCCGGAGTTCACCCCGACGGCGATGCACTCGTCGAAGTGGTTGAACATCAAGCCCGGCACCGACACCGCACTCGCGATGGCGATGGTGAACACCATCATCGAAGAGAAGTTGTACGACGCGGCCTACATCCGCGAGCAGACGGATCTACCCTTCCTCGTGCGCGAGGACAATGGCGAATTCCTGCGCGCCGAAGATCTGAACCTCGTCGATATGCTCGCGGTGCGCGAAAACGTCTTCTACCTCTGGGATCAAAAAACTCGTCGCATGGTGCAAGCGCCGGGCACCGGCGCTGCCGAAGCGCCAGTGGGTCGTCGAAGGCGCAAGTTCGAGACGATCGCGCTTGGCAATATTGAACCTGCGCTCGAAGGCCGTTGGAACGTCGAAACACGCACCGGCAAAGTGACCGTCACGACGGTATTCGCTTTACTCAAAAAACGCGCCGCCGAACACAGCCCGGAGAAAATGTCGGCGGAAACCGGCCTCAATCCGAACGCGATGCGTACCGTGGCGCGCGAATTCGCCAAGGCCGGCAAGCGAGCGATGATCTATGCCGGATTCTCGGCCTGCAAATGGCTACACGGCGATATCCTGCAACGCGCGATGGTGCTGCTGTGCGCCCTGACCGGCGCGACGGGCCACGAAGGTGGCGGCGTGCAGATGGCCAACGGGCCTAAATCGCGCGGCATCACGTCGTTCGCGTTTGCGGGTGTCGGCGCCGCTTCACGTGTCGTCGCTTCGACGCTGTGGGACTACGACCACGGCAAGATGAAACAGCTCAACGAAAAGATTTACGGCAAGAAGCTCGCCGACGAGTTCGACTCGCACTATCAACACAGCCT
>CAIVYV010000048.1 GCA_903910215.1 uncultured Pseudomonadota bacterium | reverse complement strand
CAACGCGGGCGGCTTTACCGTTGCAAGAACTTACGCTTACGTTGCCAACGGACGCGAAGGGATGGCCATCATCGACGTTAAGCGCCCACACGCTGCACGATTATTCCAGAAATGGAATGCAGATGGTGGTCTCAGTGATTCGCGGGATGTGATGATTGCGTCGACGAATGCCTCCCTCTTTGCGTATGTCGCAGATGGCAAGGGAGGCTTGAAAGTAGTGCAGTTGACGAGCCCGTCTTCGCAACCCAATTTCTACGGCTTCAGTCCAGAACCGCGCCCGGAGCTGGTCGCTCACAAGGCAACTCGTTCGGCAGCGCTCAGTCTTTCTCGACCGCTTGAGCGTGATCGAGCGGTGGATGAAAGCGGTGGTCAAGTTGCTGTATTCGGTCGTCGAGGATCACGCCCGTTCAACTTGCAGGAAATGCATCGACTGTATCTCGATAAGGATGGCGAGCCTTGGTACGTCGAGGACAACCCCGCCGTGAAGCAGGCGCAGAGGAACTCACGATGAGTTGGAAGAACATCCATTTGAAATGGGCGGTGCTCGGTCTGGCTGCCTTGTCCGCCTTCGGCGCAGTCGCGGACGATGCCAAACTTCGTCACGAGGGCGTTGCCACTTGTGCGTCTTCTTTGTGTCATGGCTCGAGTCAGCCGCTGAAGGCCTACGACAGCGCGCTGCAGAACGAGTACACCACTTGGTCGCAATTCGATCCGCACTCCAATGCATACAAAGTGCTGCTCAATAAGCAATCACAAGAGATTGCTCGTCGCATGGGGATCGGTCCGGCGCACGAGGCTCCGGCGTGCCTTGCCTGTCATTCGGATGCCGTACCGGCTGCGCAGCGCGGAGCCAAGTTTCAACTCGATGATGGAGTCGGTTGCGAGAGCTGCCACGGAGGTTCCGAAAAGTGGCTGGCCACTCACTATCAAAGCCCGCGCATTCCTCGCAGCGAGCATTTAGCGAATGGTCTCGTAGCTCTTGAGAAGCCAGACGTGTTAGCTGGCACTTGTCTTGGCTGTCATGTCGGTGATCAAAATCGCTACGCCAACCATCGCATGATGGCGGCGGGGCATCCGCGACTTGTCTTCGAGCTGGATACTTATCTCGAGCTGTGGCGTACGAGCGGTGGCCGTGAGCACTATCGGAAGAAGGCGCCGACGAATCATTCGGCGTTGTGGGTCAAGGGCTTGGTGGATTCGTCCCGCCGTCAGCTCAGTTTGATCGAGCAACATGGCGCCGGACGTATGGGGCCAATTCCCGACTTTGGCGTTTTCGCCTGTCATTCCTGTCACCGCGACTTGCGTCTGACCGCCTTCGGCGGTTCGAGCGCTCTTGGCACCGCGCCTGGTGATTTGCGCTGGCAGGATGCGCACTTGCTAGTGTTGCGTCGTGTCACAGCGGCGCTGCAATTGGGATCGCGCACGGAATTGGATCGTGCCGTCATCGCGCTACAGAAAGCCGCGCATGGGGATGCTTCATCACTGCGTGCTGCATTGACTCAAACTCGAGCTGCGTTGTCGGCAGTTGAGCAGCAGATGGGCTCGGTTAGCTGGTCTGCTGCCCAGATGAATGCTGTTGCGCAGGCTTTGACGGACGCTTCCAGAAGAGGCGAGTTCCCGGATCCGGCCGCCGCTGAGCAAGCGGCCATGGGAATGGTCGTGATGCTGGCGGGTTTGAAGCTCGATCAGGGCAAGAAAGCGGAGATCAATCGCTTGTTCGATGATCTGCGTGACGATAACGCCTTCGATCAGCGCCGCTTCGTCAAATGGATGTCGGTGCTAGGCACTCGAAATTAGCCAAGACCTTCGAGGATCGTCACGAAGAAGGTGCCTTTACCCTCGCGAAACTTTTTTGCGGCGACGTATTCGTTCGATTGCCAAAAGCCCCAGGCAGCTTCTTTCGATGGAAACTGCGCAATTAAGATACTTTCGTTGCGCGGTTCACCCTCTGCGATTTCCACTTTGGCTGCGGGTGTCACGGTCAAATAGTGACCACCGAACTTTTGATAGATCGGTGGTAGCGCCGCGTTGTAGAGACGAAAACCCTCGATATCCGTGACTTTGCCTTGGACGAGCAGATACGCGGGCTTACTCATTTAATGAGACCTTCTGCCTTGAGCGCGGCCTGCACCGACGGCCGCGAAGCGAT
>CAIVYV010000047.1 GCA_903910215.1 uncultured Pseudomonadota bacterium | reverse complement strand
GTGAGCATGCGGAAGAGCGTCGTCTTACCTGCGCCGTTCGGGCCGATTATTCCGACGTTACCGCCGCGCGGCAGGTTGAAGTTCAGATCATCGAACAGCAACTTGTCGCCGAAGGATTTGCGCAAACCCTTAGCTTCGATCACAAGATCGCCCAAGCGCTCGCCGGGCGGAATGTAGATCTCGTTCGTCTCGTTGCGCTCTTGGAATTCGCGAGAGGCGAGCTCTTCATAGCGCTGCATGCGCGCCTTGCTCTTGGCTTGGCGCGCTTTCGGATTTTGGCGGACCCACTCGAGTTCGCGCTCGAGCGTCTTGCGCAGTGCGTCACGCTCGCGCTCTTCCTGGGCGAGGCGTTTTTCTTTCTGCTCGAGCCAGGTCGAGTAGTTGCCTTGGTACGGAATGCCATGACCGCGATCGAGTTCGAGAATCCACTCGGCGACGTTGTCGAGGAAGTATCGATCGTGGGTGACCGCGATCACGGTGGAGGGGTATGCCTCGAGATACTTCTCGAGCCAATTGATCGATTCGGCATCGAGGTGGTTGGTGGGCTCATCGAGCAGCAGCATGTCAGGCGCTGCGAGCAGCAGACGGCACAGCGCCACGCGGCGCTTTTCACCACCGGAGAGATTTTCGATCTTGGCGTCCCACGGCGGCAGGCGCAGCGCATCGGCGGCGATCTCGAGCTTGCGATCGAGTTCCCATCCACCGGCGGCATCGATGTCATCCTGCAGCTTGGCCTGCTCCTCCAGGAGCTTATTCATCTCGTCGTCGGACATCGGCTCGGCGAAGGCTTCGCTGATCGCATTGAAGCGTTCGACCTTCGCGAACATGCCGCCGATTCCGGCGATGACTTCTTCGCGCACATTCTTGTTCGGATCGAGCTCCGGCTCCTGCGGCAGGTAGCCCACGCGGATCCCCGACTGCGGTCGCGCCTCGCCCTCGATGTTCGTATCGAGGCCGGCCATGATCTTCAGGAGCGTCGATTTACCCGAGCCGTTCAGACCAAGCACGCCGATCTTGGCGCCCGGGAAGAAGGAGAGGCTGATGTCGCGCAGGATGTGACGTTTCGGGGGGACGACCTTGCCCACCCGGTTCATCGTGTAAATGTATTGAGCCATAGGGGTGATTATCGCCTGTGCTAGGCTTCGCCGCATCTTCGGGAGGGCAGGACGATGTCCGAAGTTCTGGTCGTCGCCGGCGAACGGCTTGCCCGTTATGGGTTCGGTGGGGGTCATCCTTTCGGCCTCGACCGTCACGAAGCCTTCTACCGCGAGTTCGAAGCCCGTGGGCTCGAGCGGCGTTGCCGCATCGAAGAGCCGCGGCGAGCCAGTGCCGATGAGCTCGCGCTGTTTCACTCCCCGTCATACATCGCCTTCCTGCAACAGCGCTCGGCGACCGGCGAGGGCTATCTCGATGGTGGCGACACGCCGGCCTTTCGCGGCGTCTTCGAAACCGCCTCAGACGTCGTCGGAGGCGTTTTGCTGGCGGGTGCCGAGATCATGCAGGGGCGAGCGCGACGGGCCTTCGTGCCCATCGCAGGCCTGCATCACGCCGCACGGCGTGGCGCAGCCGGCTTCTGCGCCTTGAACGATTGCGGTGTTCTGATCGAGTGGTTGCGCCGCGAGTACGGCCTGCAGCGCATCGCCTACGTCGACATCGACGCGCACCACGGCGATGGGCTTTATTACGGTTTCGAGACCGACCCGGGCGTGATCTTCGCCGACATCCACGAGGATGGGCGTCACTTGTACCCCGGTACGGGCTCGGACGATGAAATTGGCAAGGGCGAGGCGACGGGCACGAAGCTCAACCTGCCGCTGATGCCCGGTGCCGACGATGCCGCTTTCGAGCCAGCCTGGCAGCAGGTTCTGCGTCACCTCGAGTCGTTCGCACCCGAGTTCATCATCCTGCAGGCCGGCGCCGACAGTGTGGCAGGCGATCCGCTGACCCATCTGCGGTTTTCCCCCGGTGCTCATGCGCGCGCGACGGCCGATTTACGCAACTTGGCCGAGCGCCTAGGCCACGGTCGCCTGCTTGCGACCGGTGGTGGCGGTTATCACCGACCGAACATCGCCTCTGCCTGGAACGCCGTCGTCGAGCATCTTTTTGCTTGATTGCAAGACGAGAGGGCCGGCCAGCCGCCGCCTTCGGCTAAAATACGGCGTTTTCCGCCACCTGCTTTCCCGAGGCCTCGCCGATGTTCTCCAGACAGATGACCATTGCCGGATTCGACCCAGAGCTCGCCGCTGCGATGGGCGCCGAACGGCAACGTCAGGAAGATCACATCGAGCTGATCGCCTCCGAGAACTATGCGAGCCCGCGCGTGCTCGAGGCGCAGGGTTCCGTGCTCACCAACAAATATGCCGAAGGCTATCCGGGCAAGCGCTATTACGGTGGTTGCGAGCACGTGGATATCGCCGAGCAGTTGGCGATCGATCGCGCCAAGCAACTCTTCGGCGCCGACTACGCCAACGTGCAGCCGCACTCGGGTTCGCAGGCGAATGCCGCGGTGTATCTGGCCATGCTGAAGCCGGGCGATGCCATCCTCGGCATGAGTCTCGATCACGGCGGTCACCTCACGC